>CAVKAH010000031.1:0-17412 GCA_963654095.1 Oscillospiraceae bacterium | reverse complement strand
TGCCAGCAGCAAGACGCTCCTTCTTGTAAGTACCAGCTACTGGGTGCTGGAAACGTGTTGGGTTTGTAGAGTTACCTGTGATAGATACATCTACATCCTCGCTCCAGTTGATGGCTACACCTTCGCGTACATCGTTAGCACCATAGCAGTTAACCTTTGCACGTGGGCCATCGCTATATGCAATGCGGTTTACAACCTTAAGTTCGCCTGTATAATAGTCAAATTCTGTCTGCACATAAGTAAAGCCATTAATACGACTGATAATCATGGCAGCATCCTTACCAAGACCATTCAGGATAACACGCAATGGGTTCTTACGAACCTTGTTTGCCATCTCTGCAATCTTGATTGCACCTTCTGCAGCTGCGAATGACTCGTGACCTGCCAAGAAAGCGAAGCACTGTGTTTCCTCGCGAAGCAAACGAGCAGCCAAGTTACCATGACCAAGACCTACCTTACGGTCATCAGCAACAGAACCAGGTATACAGAAAGCCTGCAAACCAATACCTATAGCCTCGGCACACTCTGCTGCTGTCTTGCATCCACGCTTGATAGCGATAGCTGCACCGCATACATAAGCCCATTTTGCATTCTCAAAGCAGATACGCTGTGTATCCTCACACATCTGATAAGGATCAACACCTGCATCTTCGCAAATCTGATTAGCCTCTTCTACGCTCTTGATACCTTCTGCATTAAGTGCAGCAAGAACTTGCGCCTCACGACGCTCCTGACTTTCATAATTTACTTTTCTAATCATATCTCTGTTTCTCCTTATTATTCTTTACGTGGATCAATAGCTTTAACAACTCCCTGCTCTGCAGTGGTACGACCATAAGAACCTGTAAATTTCTTTACAGCCTCGTTTGCGTCCATACCGTTCTTGATTGCTTCCATCATCTTGCCAAGGTGTACGTATTCGTAACCACAAACCTGATTGTCCTTGTCAAGGAACTGCTTTGTGATGTAACCCTCTGTCAGCTCAAGATAACGTGTACCCTTTGCTACTGTACCATAGAGAGTACCAGTCTGTGAACGGAGTCCCTTACCGAGGTCCTCAAGACCTGCGCCGATAGTAAGACCGCCCTCAGAGAAAGCACTCTGTGTACGTCCGTAAACAATCTGAAGGAAGAGTTCACGCATTGCTGTATTGATAGCATCGCATACAAGGTCTGTGTTCAAAGCCTCAAGAATAGTTTTTCCAGGAAGTATCTCAGATGCCATAGCAGCAGAGTGAGTCATACCTGTACAACCAATTGTTTCTACAAGAGCTTCCTGAATTACACCGTCCTTAACATTAAGAGACAGCTTGCAAGCTCCTTGCTGAGGTGCACACCAGCCTACACCATGGGTGTAACCTGAGATATCAGCGATTTCCTTTGCGTAGACCCATTTTCCTTCCTCTGGGATAGGAGCAGGTCCGTGGTTTGGGCCTTTAGCCACAACACACATGTTCTTTACTTCTGTTGAATAAATCATAATATGTAAAAATATAATGTATTTGTAGTATATTATCGTTTTGACAATACTTATTATCCATTAAACCAACTGCAAAGGTATAAAAAAAATATTATTTATAAACTTTACTGCATTGATTTTCTAAATTATTAAGAGCAAAAGAAGTATGCTTTTTACAATAAAAATATTGTTGCCTTTAATTTGCATTACATAGTTTGCAAATAACGCATAAATCGAGATGACATCTATTAGATATACTATTTTGATATAAAAGCTCCCATTTTTCATGCAATAAGATATAGGGTAATACCTCAAAAAGATATTGGTTACTGAACAGAAACTTATGAAAAGAATTGCACTTAAAACCATGTATAATAGATAATTAGGCAGACAGAAGTCATTATATATAGTATGACAGATATCATTAAACAAAAGCTTCTGTCAACACGATTAATCATCCTGATTTATAACACTTTACCTAAAGCGATGATAGAATGACAGATTTTTTAGAAAAAAAATAATAATATTAGTTTAGTATTTATCGATTGAAGGACATAAAAATAATCTACATGGCATCTTATATACCCTTTAGGGTAAACAACAAAATGCTTTGCGGAGGATGAGAAAAGGTTGGGAAAGGTGGATAAAAGATTAAAGACCATAATACCACCAAGGTGTATAACCATAACCCTCATCTGGTTTGAGCGAATCATATTGCCCATAAGCCATGCCAGCAATCATGATGCTTACAAAAAGAGCAACATAAGAGAGGGTAAAAAAGGACACAACCACGGCAATGAGCGAGACAATATAAACTTTGCGCCAACGTTTTCTTTCTTTGGCTTTTCGCTTTTTAGACATTTCGCCCTTATCAGTACCAACCACTTCTATGCTGATTTCTGCCGTAAATACATGGTCAGGCTTCTTTGCCTCATTGTCATTAGTGTTCTGATAGTCCTCTTCCATAATACTTATACTGAATGGTTTACACCACAAAGATACAATTTTTTTGATTACTTAGTTACTTATACATTGGAATTATGTAAAAAGAAATAAAGTTTAACATAAAACTACTTTGTAGAGACAACTACAACTCGTCGTATTCAATGAACCACCGAATAAAAAAAATATGATGATAAATTATACGAGAACGAAAAGCAAAACCATTATGCGGCGAATTTGAACAAAATAACTAACTTTGCAGACAGTTATGAAAGATTATCTATACATAGCGCAACGATATGCGACACAACATGGTTGCAATATAGTGCAACCAACGACAGCCGAACGGAATGGGTATAGATATTATTATCTTGACTATACAGGTCGACCACGCTACACAGGGCATCCGCATATAATCAAGATAAGTCCATCGGGAAAAACCCAAAGGGTTCTAAACACCGACGAGATTTATTGGGCGTTCAAGCAACGTGTTACAACAGGCGAGCAATCATATAGTTGTGATTAGCTAAAAAATTAGTACCTTTGTAGGGGCAATAACAACTGCAAAAATGTAATCGAACAACTTGGCGCGTTGTGATTAGCTAAAAAATTAGTACCTTTGTAGGGGCAATAACAACTCGCTAATATTTCGTTTACCGACATCTTTTGTTGTGATTAGCTAAAAAATTAGTACCTTTGTAGGGGCAATAACAACGATACACGAACAATACATATCAATATAAGGGTTGTGATTAGCTAAAAAATTAGTACCTTTGTAGGGGCAATAACAACAACCACCAGTAACATAGTTGAAGCCATTGAGTTGTGATTAGCTAAAAAATTAGTACCTTTGTAGGGGCAATAACAACAAGACAACGGACACCTACCGCTAAGAGGTTGTTGTGATTAGCTAAAAAATTAGTACCTTTGTAGGGGCAATAACAACATACGCCATGGGCGATGTACCAGGAGATAGTTGTGATTAGCTAAAAAATTAGTACCTTTGTAGGGGCAATAACAACTAATCTCTGGTGGCAAAGTCTCACCGCTCGGTTGTGATTAGCTAAAAAATTAGTACCTTTGTAGGGGCAATAACAACCCATTGCTAATTACATTCTGTCTGTGGGTAGTTGTGATTAGCTAAAAAATTAGTACCTTTGTAGGGGCAATAACAACGGTTTTCTTTGAGAGCCACGAATGGGCCTAGTTGTGATTAGCTAAAAAATTAGTACCTTTGTAGGGGCAATAACAACTTTGAACTCATGAAAAGGATAAATAGCGAAGTTGTGATTAGCTAAAAAATTAGTACCTTTGTAGGGGCAATAACAACTCGATTTCCGCAATCTATTGACTTTCAAAGCAATAGAGAGAATATTAGAAAAGGGAAATTGAGTTATTCAAGAAATGCAGATTCTTCGAAATATTAAGAATCTGCATTTCTGTTTTTTTAGAACAATTCAAGTTGTTGGTAAGGAGCATTCGTTTGCTTCTCCTTATGACAATAGAAAATCTTGATATCTGCAAATTGTTTGTCGGTAATACATAAGATACCAACATGACCTTTGTCTGGAAGCAAAGCCTCTACCCTCTTGATGTGAACCTGAGCATTGTCCATACTTGCACAGTGGCGTACATAGATAGAAAATTGGAACATCGTGAAACCATCAGCCATGATATCCTTGCGAAACCGTGCTGCTATCTGCCGATCCTTCTTTGTTTCGGTAGGTAAATCATATAACACCAACACCCACATAACCCGATATTCGTTTAGTCTGTCAATCATACAAAATCAGGATAATTGATTTTCCTCGACTCGCCATTGAAGCATTTTGCTAAACTTGCAGTAGTTTGGGCTACGGCAATCATAAGGGGACTCCTCTTGCCACCAATCTTCACATCCACAACGGGTATCTGCAGCAGCTTACGTTTGATATCTATTGTCAGTTCCTCTATATTCTCACCAGAATTAATGATATCAAGGACCATTTGGTCAACAAATGGTCGATAAGGCTCCATGATATCATCTGCAAGACAATAGTCATTATACTTGTTGTGGTGGAAGATACCATAAACAGGCAATAGTCCGCTGACAACAAGTGCTCTAGCCACTATAGCCCTCAGTATAGCATAGCCATAGTTGAGCAGGTTGTTTGGCGGGGCTTCTTCTTGTCCACGGATAAAATTGGGGAAAGAGGGAAATATGTTTCTCCAATAAAACACAGCAGCTTGTGCCTCATAATTGTCGGCATCGCCACTTTTAACGTCAGCAGCCATTCGCCTAAGGTTCTTTGCCGTATGATGGGTCTGCATTTCAAGAAGTGTGGCTTGGTTTTCAATTTTCGCTTTTACCGTCTGTTGCCAAAGCTGCTTCTTAAGAGGCTGTGAGGCTTCTATCTGTTTTCGGAATCTTTCGTTTTGAGTGGCGCACCCTTGCAAAGGCAAGAGCAACCCAATGGGCATGCGCTTGTCGTTGCAAGTGATGAGGGCGACAGTGTTTTCCAATAGAGCGGCAATGAGTGCTTGAGTGATGGTTATCTGCTTGTGGTCTAAGATAACGACACCGATATCCTCTATCGGTATCGTTTTGACTGCGGATTTTTTGATAACCTCAGCAAGACCTTTACTCTTTTCCACCTCTGGCAACTTGATAACCAACTGCTGGTTACTCAATGAGAGATAGGCAGGGTTGCCGAAATACAATGTTTTCTTTATCATAGGCAATGATTATTTATAGGTTTTTACTATTCTGCCAAGGCGATCTACTTCAATCTTCTCACATTCTTTCTTGATATTTATCCCTTCCAAAGACATTTCAACTTTGTTCATGGAACCTAATTCATATCCATTATAGATGGGCGTTGCCCACGTTTCAGGCATAAAGAAACATTGGTATTTTGTACAAGACACCATCTTGTAGATATGATTTCCGTTTTCCGCACCTGGCAGATATACCAAATCGTTTGGTGAGAGAGTAAAGAGCAACTTTCTTCCATCTTCTTTCATTTCCTCTGCCACCTTCAGATGATTTTTCAATCGTTCAACGGCAATGTTTAAAGGAATGCTTTCAAAAGAGCGTTCTCCTTCTTCATTAATATATATGGCAAAGAAAAGATTTGTTCCTTTATCCGCCTCCACATATTTTTTGTTTTTATGTCCCACTTCGCCAATGGAGAATTTCATGCCAAGGGTTTCTGTCTTCCTTAGCTTGTAGATAGGCTTATGATCTTTACCGCCGTTTAATTCTTTAATATCTCGGTTCATAGAAACAATACCCTCTGGCGAGAAGGCTATTTCGGGATGCGATTTTCCTTTTTCATCATCATATTTTTTAAGATGTGCAAGCATTATCTTCTGTATGCCACTGTCGGAGATTGTGGCAATCTTCTTAGCGTCAAACGATTCATCTATTGCGACTCTTGTGGCTACCATAGCATCCTCTTTGCCTGTATAATAATAAACACGAACCTTTGAGATATCTCTGCCATTCAGCTTGTTGTATCTATCCTTGAAATATTTTACAAACAATTTCTTATCGAACCTATGGTACATCTGTATAAGCTTTGCCACTGCTTTTCTCACTTCCTTATCAGCAATATTCTGCCATTGGTCCAAAGCTTTATCTAATTTTACCTCTTTGCATTGTTGCAGACTAACAAGACCCGAAACGGTGGCTTTATGCAAAGACTTACGTATAGCCCAACTATCCCCCTTAGTTTGCTTGTCAACAACTTTCTCGCCATTAACGTAGTGAGTGTAATGGTTGCTCATCTTGGTGATGATGCGCAAGTTTTGCTTGAAGCTAACGATGATGCCATCCAGTTCTGCTCCTACATCTTGGGTAAACGTGTCCCAAGGTTTCTTGAACCGCCAAGTATAGTTACCGCAGTCATCAGTCTTTACCTTGGTGCAGAGTTTTCTCTTTAAGTCGTGTCTTTCCTCATCCTTACTTGATAAGGCTGCAATATTGTTTAGATAATTTACGGTATTCCTATTAGTGCAGGCTATAACTATTGCATCCATGGCATGATGACGATGGTCGATGCGCTTCTTACTGAAGCCGACAGACAATTCCAATGGGATGTTAGTTTGAAAGAAACGTTTTCCATCCTTGTTAACCCACTCTCCATAATCGTGAGTTCCTGTTTTCTCGTTTAGGCGTTCGAAGCGAGGAGCCACAATGTTGTTCCACACATCGTTGATTCCCCAATCTCTTTTCAGTCTGTCGGTAATGGCACCGCTTGTTGGGATTACATGCTTCGAAGTAGCCTCCTGTTCACCATCTTCCCTAACAAGACACGATAAGATGCTTAGCATCTTTTTACTCATGTATCT
Organism: Oscillospiraceae bacterium; assembly: GCA_963654095.1. Classification (GTDB taxonomy): domain Bacteria; phylum Bacteroidota; class Bacteroidia; order Bacteroidales; family Bacteroidaceae; genus Prevotella. Next base: position 10,680 of record CAVKAH010000031.1, on the reverse strand, counting down.
GCTATCGTTGAGTTGTCGCTGGATAAATCCTTCGGGAATATCATCAAGCAACAGTTTCTTCATTTTGGTGCGATTGTTAGAATAGTGTTTCTGTACGAAATCTTCATACTGCTTCTTATCAAGGATCTTTATGTCGCGACCAAAGCTACCTTTAATAATACTACCACCTTTCTTTGTGATGAACTCATAGGCGAGCATACGGTCTTTCTCCTTGTTAACCTCGCTCTCGCAAATAACTTTGTTGGAGAGGGAATCGTCGAAATATCTTGATTGAGGGATGACGTGCTCTATTTCGTAAGCAGATGTGAAGAGTTTTGACAAGGGGATTAGTTGCCCCGTGTAGGGCGACTTATAGTTCTGCTCAAGCCACATCTTATATTTCAATACATCCGTTTGCTTGATATGTACTGTCTTCGTACTGCCCAAGTCGTTCAGTATCTTCTGAATATCATCCGTCTTTTCCACCGTAGGATCATGCAATACGCAATCCTCATAGATTTTTAAAGTCTCCATCTGACTGGGTGAATAAGGGCGAACATTTTCTATCTTATAATCAGGATTGGCAAACTCTTGAAGTAAGGTTCTAATTCTAAGATTAGTACGCTCGTTTTCAGCATTTCTTTGGCTATCTTTTGCTCTGCTTTTAGCGTCTTTCTTCAATTCACGACCCATCTCTACATGTACTTCATCGATATTGCCATAAGCCTTCCATATATCTCGCACCACACGTAGGGTTTCGCAAATAACTTTCTCTACGATAGGGTTACGAAGAGAATGTTGTTTAAGGTTGTTTTGAAGATAAAGGTCTATATCTTCAGGCTTTTCCCATTTGATGATATCCGATGCCTCAGAGTGGCGATTGTAAACAACGTAACTTGCAGTCCAAAGTGGCAGTCCTTGGAAATCTGCTATATGCTGTTTGCCGACCAACTTTTCCCTTACACGATCTGATATTCCCTCATCTACTACGCCGTCAATAATGTTATTTATTCTCGTAAGAGTCTTGGCATCGATGTTTTCTTCTTTCCATAGTCTTCCCATGCGCATCAAGGAGAGAAGACGCTTGATGGCTTTCTCTGAGTAAGCACCATAATCTTTGCTATCGGGGGCATATTGCTTGAATTTATTCACGAAATCTTCTTTGGGGAAATCATGCTCTACTGCGAATTTCCCAAGTGCTTTCTGACACATGATGGGGTCATCTACAGAGTACAATATATGCCAAAGGTGGGTATAGCTGTCGTTATCCAGAGCTGGGAGGTTCATGCTATGTAGTCGTTTTATGATTTCGTATCTTGTAGGACAGCAAGGATATGATTTGTCTTCTACATAATTCCAGCGATAACTATCAACGTTCTTGCCTATACCAAAAGGTTTGTACTTTAGGAGCTGGTCTTGTTTGATTTCTTTTCTATCTTGCAACCACTCGAATAAGTCGCAATAGTTGTCAGCGGTCTGTAGGAATTGAGATGTTACATCATAGTCTGTGATAATCTTTCCGTTTATTTCTTCACTCTTTTTGAAAATGCGAAGATTCGAAAGGAATTGCCATAGTCTAAACTCTTCGTAAAGCGGATGCGTTTTAGGTATACATTTAATAGGATGCGACTGAAGATTTCCATCTTTGTCCTTAAAATAATAAGTTTCAAAAGGACAGTCGGCTATCAAGCTCTTCTTACTCTTTAAAGGGCGTTGATAGAAGATTATGTCGTCGACAATCAGGTCGGTGAAATTTCTCGACATAGACATAAGTGATTCTACATGAGCTTCGTTGTTTTTATAAAGCTCATGTACGCAAGCATTATATAATTCAGAGTTTTCCAATTCTGGTATAAAATCCTTTTGTTTGTTGAGAATAAGCTTGAGTTCTTCCTTGTAGAATTTTCTCTCAATGGTATGAATGAGCTTTCCTCTAACTTTTGTACTAGGATTAGACAAGATGTGCTCGTAAATGTATGTACCAACGGTTAGCTTGCTTTCATCAAGATTTCTCTCAGTACGTTTTTTCACCAATGTCCAATCGTCTTCCTTGGGTGTACGAATATTAATAGTGGCGTTCCCTTCTTTGTCTTTCTTGATATTACCATCCTTGTCGAGGATTGTAGTAACAACAGCCTCCACCTTGTTGCCTACCTTCTGTGGTGGAAAGACAGATGATTTGATAGAAGTTGCTTTGTTATCATACGTGATAAGATACTTGTGATAGCCATTCTTTTTCTTATCTAGTCCTAAGTCTTCAACCGACGTAACTTCCAGAATTTTGTACTCCACGAGCTTCGATTTGTCAGTCTCATTCTCTTCTGCATCCTCAATACCTCTCAGTTGATAGTATCCTCGCTTTGTATTGAAATTGAGAATGATCCAAGCCAGTTCCTCCTTTAAAATCGGTTGAGTAAGGGCTTTCTTTCGCAAATAATAGATAGTCCAGTCATACGGTACGAGCTTACCGTTGCTCACAAGTTCAGGTTGATGCTCCTTGAAATCGTTGAGCATTTCGCAAAAGGAGTCTTTAAACAAGAATGTGTTTTTCCCTTGTTCGTCTTTGTAATAGGGAAGCAATGGTTCGCCATGATTCTTGAATTTGCCTGGATGAGTAGTAAAATCTATTTGGCTTTCGAACGAATGGGGTAGAAAGCCCATGATATGTAGAATTCTTAGCAGTCTTTCACGTCTAAGTATGGCTCTCTCATATAATCTGCGTGTACCTCTGAAATCAGTCCTCTCGGAAGCTGCCGATTTCAAGTTACCCTTTTCGAAATCTCCCATAGTGGCAGCATCCATAGGAATGATGCGACTGCCTGCTTTAATGATTTTATTGTATTCATTATCTATTAAAGCCCAACCAATACTATTGGTTCCTAAGTCTAAACCCAATATTTTGCTCATGTTTAATACATTTAGTCATTATTTTGTACAAATGTAGTAAAAAAAATCTCAAAATATTTAGGCTTTTCAAAAAAAACAATCTACTTTTGCATTATATTTTTAGCTAATCACAATAAGGATTATTCCGTTGTGAACACATTATGGGCGGGGTGACTCGCCCTTTTTATTTGTTATGGCGATATGATTAGTCGTCATGAGGGTTAATTGAACGACAAATTATTAAGTTTAGTTCGTAATTCCTCGGCTTTTGATTTACGTATAGACAATGTTATTGTACACGTATTGTCGAATTCTTGTGAAACGATACGAGGCTCCATTGTCTTAACAACTTTCATTACACCGTTCATCATAATATAGGGGAACGTGAACTTGATAATCTCTTCTACGAAACATTCTTTCTGTTCACAATGTTCTATCGCATCTGCCGCTGCTGTACGATATGCAACAATAAGTCCGCCAGTTCCGAGATTTACACCACCATAATAGCGAATTACTACGATGAGGATGTTTGTCAAGTCGTTGGATATAATTTGTCCGAGGATAGGTTTCCCTGCAGTACTGTTTGGCTCTCCATCGTCGTTAGCCTTGAAATCTTGTTTCTCAGCTCCAAGCATATAGGCATAACAAACATGGCGAGCATCATAATATTTCTTGCGATACTCCTGAATGATGGTTTTTATTTCTTCAGTAGACTCAATATGATGTGCGAAAGCGAGGAACTTACTGCGTTTCTCGCTGTAAAATCCCTCGCCAACTTTATCTGTTATCGTTTTATATGTATCTTCCAAACTTTGCGATTTTAAATTAGTTCATGAACAACTATACCAGAACGTAGTTTTGGCTCAAACCATGTTGCTTTTGGTGGCATAATCTTTCCGCTGTCGGCAATATCCATTATCTGCTTCATCGTAACAGGATATAAGGCAAGAGCCATCTTCATCTCACCAGAATCTACACGTCTCTTTAGCTCTCCCAAGCCACGAAGTCCGCCAACAAAATCTATTCTCTTATCAGAACGGAAATCCTTAATGCCGAGAAGTTCATCGAAAATCAGTCGGCTACTTACATCAACATCAAGCACACCGATAGGATCGTCAGCATTGTAAGTTCCCTCACGTGCTGTCAAGCTATACCACTCCCCTTCAAGATACATCGAGAAATTGTGCAAGCAATTAGGTTTATATACTTCTTTGCCTTTCTTTTCTACTATAAAGTTTTTGTTTAAAGCATCAAGGAAATCTGCTGCAGTAAAACCATTTAAGTCTTTTACCACACGATTATAGTCAAGAATGGTAAGCTGAGAAGCCTGGAAGCATACAGCCATAAAATAGTTATATTCCTCTTTACCTGTATGATTAGGATTCTGCTTGGCTTTCTCTGCACCAACAAGTGCTGCTGCAGCAGAGCGATGATGCCCATCAGCAATATAAAGAGCAGGCATAGCAGCAAACTCATCTGTAATGGTCTTCATGTCTTTAGCATCAGAAACTATCCAAAGCTGATGTCTAAAGCCGTCAATAGGAGCAACGAAATCATATTCTGGTGTTGTTGCGGCGTATCTGTTAATCAAGCTGTCAAGAACACTATTATCTGGATACGCAAAGAAGACAGGCTCCATATTAGCATTGCACACTCTGACATGCTTCATACGATCTTCTTCCTTATCGCGACGAGTAAGCTCATGCTTCTTAATAACACCTGTCAAATAGTCGTTCACATAAGCACCAAGCAAAATGCCATATTGGGTTTTGCCGTTCATCGTCTGTGCATATATGTAATAGTGTTCTTCTTTATCCTGTACAAACCAGCCATTCTTTTTAAACTTTTCAAAGTTCTCCGCAGCTTTTTCATACACTCTAGGATCATACTCGCTTGTAGCGACAGGAAAATCTATTTCTGGCTTAATGATATGATACAGGCTCATTTCGTTATCGCCAGCCTCTGCCCTAGCCTCTTCGGAATCAAGAACATCATAAGGACGCGACTCTACTTTCTCAACAAGTTCTTTAGGAGGACGATAGCCTCTGAAAGGTTTTACAGTTGCCATAGCTTCTATTATTAGGTTAATGTTATTTGTTTACCTGATATTTGGTGCATCCGTCTTTAAAGAAAGCATTAATCTGCTTTGCTGCAGCAATACCAGCATTTATATTTGCCTCTGCTGTCTGGGCACCCATTTTCTTTGGAGTGCTGAAATATCTGCCACTAAGCTTTTCTGCGAACTGCTCATCCATATCAGGCTTAATATCTGTAATATATTTCAAGTCAGTGCGCTCTTCCATTAGAGAAAGAAGTTCTTCCTCGTTAATCACCTCCTTACGGGCTGTATTAATGAGAATAGCATTCTTTTTCATCTTTCCTACGAGAGAAGCATTGATACTCTGTTTTGTTTCAGGTGTTGCAGGGATATGAAGGGAAACAACATCGCAAGTGGTGAACAATTCCTCTTGATTGCTTACAGCATGTACACCAGCTTCTTCGATAGCCTCCTTAGGACAGAAAGCATCGTAAGCGTAAATATCCATACCAAAGCCTTTTGCTATGCGAGCCACATTACGACCAACGTTACCGAAAGCAAGAATACCAAGTTTCTTGCCTTTTAATTCTGAACCAGATTTACCGTTATAGAAATTTCGTACAGCATAAACCAATAGTCCAAACACAAGCTCTGCAACGGCATTTGAATTTTGTCCTGGTGTGTTTTCCACTACTACGCCTTTCTCTTTAGCGTATGCGGTATCAATATTGTCATAGCCAGCTCCTGCACGAACAACAATCTTAAGTTCCTTGGCAGCATCCAGCACTTCTGCTGTAACCTTGTCAGAACGAACGATAAGGGCGTCTATGTCTCCTACAGCATCAAGGAGTTGTGCTTTGTCTGTGTATTTCTCTAACAAGAAGAGTTTGTTTCCTGCACTCTCTATTTCACTTTTTATTCCTTCTACTGCCTCTGAAGCAAAAGGTTTTTCTGTTGCAACAAGTACTTTCATAGTAGTAAATATTTTTTATGTGATATTTAAAAAGATGATTCTATTAAGTTCCTCCTTAATAATATAAATAGGAATGGCACTTAATAGAGTCATCTTTTATAATTATGTTATACGTTTAATGCTGAGCCTCAAACTCTTGCATACATTTTACAAGAGCCTTTACTCCCTCAATACTCATTGCATTATAGCAACTTGCACGGAAGCCTCCTACTGAGCGATGTCCCTTTATGCCAACCATACCCTGTGATGTGGCATAATCGAGGAATGGCTTTTCAAGTTCTTTATATTCATCGTTCATAACGAAACAGATATTCATCAATGAGCGATCTTCTTTGACTACAGTACCACGGAAGAGCTTATTTCTATCAATCTCGGCATAAAGCAACTCAGCTCTTTCATGAGCTCTCTTATCCATTGCTTCTATCCCACCATTCTTCTTTATCCAACGCAATGTTTCAAGGGCTGTGTAAATAGGAATAACAGGAGGAGTATTGAACATACTACCTTTCTCCACGTGGGTTTTATAGTCGAGCATTGTAGGGATAGTTCTTTGCACTTTTCCTAATGCAGCATCTTTAACAATAACCAATGTAACACCTGCCATAGAGAGGTTCTTCTGTGCACCAGCATAGATACAATCGTATTTAGCAACATCTACAGGACGACTGAATATATCTGACGACATATCACCGATAAGAGGTACAGGAGCATCAAGGTCTTTACGCATCTCTGTTCCGTATATAGTATTGTTTGTTGTAACATGCAGATAATCACAATCCTCAGGGCATGTCCAATCTTTCGGAATAAAAGTATAATTAGCATCTGCAGAAGATGCAACCTCAACAACTTCGCCAAAGAGTTTTGCTTCCTTAATAGCCTTCTTCGACCATGTTCCAGTATTCAGATATGCAGCTTTCTTTACGAGGAAATTATATGGAACCATGCAGAATTCCAACGAAGCACCGCCACCAAGGAATAAAACGGAATATCCTTCAGGAACATTAAGTAATTCCTTTATAAGAGCTACCGCTTCGTCTACTACAGGTTGGAAATCTTTTGCACGATGACTAATCTCTGCCAAAGACAATCCGCTACCGTTGAAATCCAAAATCTGTTTTGCTGTGTTTTCTATTACTTCTCTTGGAAGTATTGAAGGACCTGCATTAAAATTGTACTTTTTCATTCGAAAAATAGTTTTAGGTTAATACTATAATGCAAACTTACTCCTTTTATTTTTAATTTGCAAATATTTCTTACGATATTTCATTTTTACTCTCGGTTACTCATCTATGGGTGAAAAGACTATACTTTTAAACCAATCTTTCAATACATTGCGGTATTGATTCTGCGAATCGGCTACAAGTAGCAACCCCCGATTACCATCAGCAAGTTGTGGACCTAAGCACATACCTTCATAATTGGCAATGCTTCTACCTGTTAGGGAGAGAGAAGTCTTCCACTCTGCCACTTTCTCCTTTTTAAGGAAATGCGTTTCGTTTGTTATCTTATAGTCGGAGGCTATTATGTCAGAAGAAGAAGGAGAAACGCTATAGATTTTACAGATGCAGTAAGCCCCAACCTTGAGCTTGGGTACATAAAACTCCCTCTCGAGTATCAAGAGATTTCCTTTTCCTATTGCTGCGATTTCGCTTACTCCCATTACGTGTATTCTTCCGTCCTTTGATTTTGCTTTCGGAGCATCCATACAGTATGCGTATGTAGCGATATTATTAAAATCTGAGTCAAAAGATTTTAGGCGTAACACATATCCGCCATTGAAGGCAGCATCATTTTTCAATGGTTTTTCATTGATAGTCCAAAAGAGCTTTGACATACTGTCAAGGCAGAAAGACTCCATTCCGCCATTCGGCTGCATACCTTTATAATATGGAGCAAGTTCAAGTGTTTTTCCAGTAAGACATTTCTTCTTTATATCATATCCCACAACCTTACTTTTTTCTTCGCTGCAAAGATATAAAACGCCAGAACTACTGTCGTAAGTAACGGCTTCAAGGTCGCCATAATTTGTACCTATATTATAAAAGCCTCTATTCTTGACGCTTTTTATTTCTCCGCTACTTTTGTCAACCGTGATATTAAAGATAAAAAAGCCATCACCATCCGACTTGTCTGACACTACAGCATAATCATCATCTTCAAGATGCGTAATACCACTATAGTTGCCTGCAGGTATTTCTTTGGGAAAATGATATTGTTTACATTCTCTTACAAAGAGAGATTGCGCAGATATGGTCTGCGCAATCAATACAAAATATAATATTGATAATATTCTCGTCATTTGAACTTTGCGTTTCTAAGCATTACAAACTTAATCTTCTTCGTCTTTGGTACAACAGGCTTTTTCCATTCACCACCAGTAATAGCTATCGTTGTGCGTTGTCCATTGACAGCGTTTGCCAAAGCTGTATTCAAATCGGAATATTGTCCGTTTCCAGTCTTTGAAACATAGATATCGTATTTAACATGATGCTTTGCCAACTGCGGAATTTCTTTGCATATAGCATCTGCAAGAAGGGATGCAACCTTGTTAGCTCCATAAATAGAATAGTGCGTGTTATCCTGTCTTCCGTTTGGCAATGATGGATGCTCACCTGGAGAAAAGATCATGTGCAATTTCTTTGAGCCTTCTTTTCCAAGACTCTGTTCCAAATCATGCGTGATCTTGTTTGCATCAACAAAGATAACGTTCATTTCCTTTGCCACTTTACGTGGAGAAACGAGGTATGCCCCATGAGTATCAATCAGCGTGTCGCCTTCAGAAAGAGACTTTGAAGAATTATCTCGCAAATCATCATCAGCAACGGCAGTCTTACTTCCACTAAAGTTCCTTCGTACCACGCTGTTCATCAAGACTGGTATTCCACCTTTTTCTCTTGTTTCCCTAACAAACTTACGCAGGTTCTCATCAAATGTAGAACCAGGGTCTGTATGTCTTTTCTCATCAGCCTTCTCGTCATTATGTCCAAACTGAATAATAACGTAGTCGCCTGGTTTTATCTTCTCAGTAACTGCCGTCCATCTACCTTCATCAATAAAACTTTTAGAAGACCGTCCATTTACGGCATGATTGTCTACAATGACGTTATCATCAAAATAGTTACAGAGCATCATACCCCAGCCACGCTCTTGCTTGTCGTCAGATATATCTTTGTTTGCCATTGTGGAATCACCAATCATAAATATGGTGATAGTCTTGTCTGACTTAAAAGAACAAAGAACAATAAAGACAAGCGACAATATAAAGGTTACGTAATAGATTTTTTTCATTTTCAATAATAATTTAAAAGAAAAGAGTATGTCTTACAATAATGCAGACACACTCTTTAGTATCGTTTTTATGGCTTATGCATTTACGATTATGGATATTAACTCATCGGGTGATACTTGTTTCTGCTCACCGCTTTCCATATTCTTCAAAGTAACCACACCCTTTTCTATTTCATCATCACCAGCCAAAGCAACGAAAGGAATATTGTTAGCATTGGCATAGCTCATCTGCTTTTTCATCTTTGCCGTATCTGGGAAGATTTCTGTCCTAATGCCATTGGCTCTTGCCTTGCTTACTATAGGCATACAATATTCTGCTTCTTTCTCTCCGAAATTAATGAAAAGCAACTGAGTGTTTGTTGTTATTTCCTTTGGATATAAATCAAGGGCATTCAATACATCATAGATACGGTCTGCTCCGAATGATATACCGACACCGCTAATTCCTGGCATTCCGAATATACCTGTAAGATTATCATATCGTCCACCGCCAGTAATGCTTCCCATCGGAGTATCAAGAGCCTTTACTTCGAATATCGCTCCTGTATAATAGTTAAGTCCGCGTGCTAATGTCAAGTCGAGTTGAAGTTCATTCACAAGACCTGCCTTTTCGCAAACAGCAAGAATAAAACGAAGTTCCTCTATACCTTTCATTCCTATTTCAGATGCAGAAAGGAAAGTCTCCATAGTTTGAAGTTTTTCTTCATTAGTGCCAGATAACGTAATAACAGGCTGCAACTTAGCTATAGCTTCTTCGCTTATTCCGTCAGCTCTTAGTTCGTCGTTTACTTTATCAAGACCTATCTTCTCCAACTTATCTATTGCGATAGTGATATCTACAATCTTATCAGCTTCACCTACTATTTCTGCAATACCAGATAGCAGTTTGCGATTGTTGATTTTTATCTGCACACGAATTCCCAAACGTTGGAAAACAGTATCCATAATCTGTACTAGTTCCACCTCGTTCAGCAGCGAATTGCTGCCCACGATATCTGCATCACACTGATAGAACTCTCTATACCTACCTTTTTGTGGACGATCAGCTCTCCACACTGGCTGTATCTGATAACGTTTGAATGGGAGTTGTATCTCGTCGCGGTGCATTACCACGAAACGTGCAAACGGAACGGTAAGGTCATAGCGCAACCCTTTCTCGCATATCTTTGATGACAAAGCGAGAGAGTTACGTTCTGCCAGTTGCTCATCTGTAATCTTGCTTAAATAGTCTCCGCTATTAAGTACACGAAACAACAGCTTGTCTCCTTCTTCTCCATATTTTCCGAGAAGGGTCTGCAATGTTTCCATTGCAGGTGTTTCAATCTGTCTAAATCCATACAAGGAATAAACAGAACGTATTGTATCGAAAATATAATTGCGTTTCGCCATTTCTATTGGCGAGAAATCACGTGTACCTTTTGGTATTGATGGTTTGCTCATTTGCTTTCCTTTTTTCTTATTATTTTCTAACGATAGTTTGGTCACGGTCAGGACCGATAGAGATAATCTTTATAGG
>CAVKAH010000030.1:0-18215 GCA_963654095.1 Oscillospiraceae bacterium | reverse complement strand
ACTGCGGAATGGATGCAGAAGGTGGAAGACCGTATAATTCGTCCTACGGTGAATGGCTTGGCAGAAGAGAATATCGACTATAAGGGTTTTATATTCTTTGGCTTGATAAATGTTGATGGCGAACCAATGGTTATAGAATATAACTGCCGAATGGGAGATCCAGAAACAGAAAGCGTGATGCTTCGTATTAAGAGCGACTTGGTAGATTTGTTTGAAGGAGTGGCAGATGGTAATCTGAATGAAAAAGAAATCGTTTTTGATGATAGGTCAGCAGTCTGCGTAATGTTGGTTAGTGGTGGCTATCCAGAGAAATATGTTAAGGGTTATCCTATAACAGGTATAGATGATGTTGAGGGTAGTATCGTTTTCCATTCAGGAACAACATTGAAGGATGGACAAGTATTAACCAACGGCGGACGTGTGATAGCTGTAAGTTCCTATGGTAAGGATAAGGAAGAGGCTTTGAAGAAGTCATTTACAGAAGCAGGTAAGATACATTTTACTGATAAGTATTTCAGAAAAGATATAGGACAAGACCTTTAAAAATAAAGATAGAGACCTTTGAGCAGACTTGTTAAAACAAAGGTCTTTGTTGAATAAGATATGCGTAAGAGACTACAGAATAGGGTGGCGGAAAGTCGTTTTGCTTTTCCGATAATAGTTGTATATTCACTTGTAATATGGCTGTTGTCGGGAGTGGTACGGGATGGACAGTATGTCCAACTCGCCATCTTCCTTGTGTCAGGCGTAATGATGATGTCGTTGAATAACATCAACTCTCTCATTAGGATATACAGTAGGATGGTGTCATGTACATTCATGGTATTGTTTTGTTCTGCAACTTATTTGTTCGCTTCACTTAATTCCATAATAGTACAGGTATTATTCATATTGTTTTTCTTGTCGATATTACGAAGTTATCAAGACAAGAAATCACAAGGTATCGTCTTTTATTCATTCTTGTGCATAGGAATAGCAAGTGTTTTTTTTGTGCAGATCCTTTATTATGTTCCATTTCTATGGATACTGATGGCAAGTAATCTGATGGCTATGAGTAATAAAATATTCTGGTCGTCAGTACTCGGAATAATCACTCCGTATTGGTTCTTGGCAGGATATTGCTTCTTTGCAAATAGAATAGACGAGTTCATTTGCCATTTTAAAGACTTGATAGAGTTTCAACCGCTATTCAATTATGCAGATATTGACATTAACAGAATACTTACATTCTCGTTGTTAACTCTATTGTCAGTTATAGGTATTATACATTTCTTACGTAATAGCTATCTTGACAAGATTAGAACAAGAATGATTTATGAGATATTTATTTTCGTAGATATATTAACGATAATCTTTGTTGTACTTCAGCCTCAACATATCGATATATTATTGTCGATAATGATAATCCCTACAAGTTGTCTCTATGCACATTATATTGCATTGACAAAGACACGTATTACAAATGTGTTTTCTATCTTGTCTCTCCTCGTAACAATAGGGCTGACGGTATATAATATAATCTTCTAACCTTTTAGCATGACAGAGTTTTTAGTACAATTCGGATATATAGGTATGTTCGTATCTTCTTTGCTTGCAGGGAGCGTGTTGCCTTTCAATAGTGAGGTGGTGATAGGAGCATTAAAAGTTGCAGGTCTTGACCCGTGGCTTCTTCTTGCGGCAGGAACTGTAGGAAATGTGCTTGGCGGACTCTTCAACTATTGGATTGGTACGTTCGGTAGGATGGATTGGATAGAGAAATACCTGCATATAAAGGAAGAAAAGATTTTAAGAGCACAACGTTTTATGGCAGGTAGAGGTGCTTTAATGGCGTTCTTTGCCTTTCTTCCAATAATAGGAAGTGCGATAACTGTAGCTCTGGGACTTATGAGAGCCAACTTGCCAGTTACGATTATAAGCATGACATCAGGTAAATTCTTAAGATATGCTGTAATAGTTTTTGGCATTCAGATATTCCAGTAAAGATATAAAATTACTTTTGACATATAACTTACAATTAAATTTTTGAGATTATGAAACCTACATTAGTATTGCTTGCAGCAGGAATGGGTAGTAGATATGGTGGACTAAAACAGCTTGATGGTCTTGGTCCTAATGGTGAAACAATTATGGACTATTCTATCTATGATGCTATACAAGCAGGATTTGGTAAAATCGTATTTATAATAAGAAAAGACTTTGAAGAAGATTTTCGTGAGAAGATATTAAAGAAATATGAAGGACACATACCTGCAGAACTATGTTTCCAGAGTTTGGATGCACTGCCAGCAGGTTTCAGTTGTCCAGAAGGAAGAGTAAAACCTTGGGGAACGAATCATGCAGTAATGATGGCGAAGGATGTGGTAAAAGAGCCTTTCTGTGTTATCAACTGTGATGATTTCTATAACCGTGATTGTTTTATGGTTATAGGCAAGTTCCTTAGTGAACTATCAGAAGGTAGCAAGGGTAAATATGCTATGGTAGGTTTCCGTGTAGGCAATACGTTGTCGGAGAACGGAACAGTGGCACGAGGCATCTGTTCAAAAGACAACAATGAGAACCTTACAACGGTTGTGGAAAGAACAGAGATAAAGCGTATCGAGGGTAAGGTAAGCTATAAGGATGAAAATGGCGAATGGGTATCAATAGACGATAATACCCCTGTGTCTATGAACGTTTGGGGCTTTACTCCAGAATATTTCGAGTATAGTGAAGAATACTTTAAGGAGTTCTTGTCTAAACCAGAGAATATGACGAACTTGAAAGCAGAATTCTTCATACCTTTGATGGTAAATAAACTTATTAATGATGGTACTGCCTCAGTAAAAGTTCTTGATACAACAAGTAAATGGTTTGGAGTAACATACGCTGCTGACCGTCCAGGCACAGTAGAACGTATACAAAAGCTAATAAACGAAGGTGTTTATCCAGAAAAGTTGTTCTAACTAAACAGTAGCGGCTTTCCTATAAAATATATACTAATGAATATCGATTTATTGTCAGAGCATGAGGCGAAAAACCTTAATGCTCTGATTGACAACGCAACGAATATCGTTATTTTCAGTCATAGAAGTCCCGATGGAGATGCCATAGGTTCTTCTCTCGGTATGGCTGCATATCTACGTCAACGTGGAAAGGAAAATGTTTCGGTTATTATGCCCGATATGTTTCCTAATTTCCTCCAGTGGCTGCCAGAATCAGACAAGATCCTTCGTTATGACAAGAAGAAGGAAGAAGTAGAAAAGGCAACGGCAGAGGCAGACCTTATGTTTTGTCTTGATTTTAACGATGCCAACAGAACAGCAGATATAGAACCGCTTATTCTTAACAGTTCTGCAAATAAGGTACTCATTGACCATCATCTGGACCCGAATATAGATGTGGATATAAAAGTTTCGCATCCTGAGGCTTGCAGCACTTGCGAACTCGTATTCAGAATAGTATGGCAACTTGGTGGCTTTGATGATGCCGACCAAGGCTTTGCCGTTCCTGTTTATTGTGGAATGATGACAGATACGGGTGGCTTTACTTACAATTCCACACGACCAGAAATATTCTTTATAATAAGTCAACTTCTTACTAAGGGGATTAATAAGGATAAGATTTATCGTAATGTGTTTAATACCTATAGCACTTGGCGTTTAAGACTCTTGGGGTATGTGATGTATTCGAAACTAAATGTATTGAACGATTATCATTCGGCGTATTTTACTCTTACGAGAAACGATCTTAAACATTTTCATTTTATAAAAGGAGATGCAGAAGGACTTGTTAATATGCCATTGCAGATAAAAGGAATGAAATTGAGTATCTCGTTGCGTGAAGATACAGAAAAGCCGAATACGATATGGGTAAGCTTACGCTCCGTTGATGATTTCCCATGCAACAAAATGGCAGAAAAATATTTCAACGGTGGTGGACATCTTAATGCCTCAGGTGGTCATCTAAGCTGTTCTATGGAAGAAGCCGAAATGATAGTTAATAAGGCAATCCGTGAGTTTAAATGGGAATAAAATGTGGTTTGCACGTTAAAGTAACGTAATATATACAACCGCATTGCTTTTAATTTACTGTTTTTTCGTATTTTTGCCGTGATTATGGGGATATAGTGCTTTTCTTGTTTCATATACTAATGGTATGTGAAGATACAGAAGGCTTCTCTAAAACAAATTACTTGTCAAAAAAAGAATGAAGAAATTAGTTTATTTATTTGTTGCATTGATGGCTGTTGTTACCGCCATGTCAAGTTGCAGCGACTCTGAGACATACGCAGACCAAAAGAAGAGAGAACGCTCTGCTATTAATACTTACATTAAGGAGCAGGGTATAAAGGTTCTTACAGAAGCAGAATTTAAGGCAAACGAGTATAAGACAGATACGTCAAAGCATGAATTTGTATATCTCGACAACTCTGGAGTATATATGCAGATAATACGAAGAGGATGCGGAAATAAGATTCTGAATAACGAGACAGCCACCGTGTTATGCCGTTATAGAGAATATAACTTGCTTACAGACTCATTGCAGTCTACAAACATGATAGCGTATTATATATCGCTTGTTGATAAGATGAATGTAACAAATACAAGTGGCACGTTCACTGCAACATTCCAAGCAGGGGAGAGCTTGATGTACACGTTATATGGAAGCACATCTGTTCCTAGCGGATGGTTAGTTCCTCTATCATATATTAATGTGGGAATTCAAACGGAAGATAACCAAACGGATGTAGGTAACGTGTCGTTACTGACGAAAACAGACGAGATAGCACATGTAAGATTGATAGTTCCTCATACGCAAGGACATAGCTACGCCACATCTGGCGTTTACCCTTGCCTGTATGATATAACTTATCAACGAGGATATTAAAGACAGTAAAGGCAGGCTTAGGGCTTGCCTTTTTCTATATCAGTAGAATTTTCAAATAGTAATCACATTAATAATAAATACAATATTATGACGTTAATCAAATCAATATCAGGAATACGAGGCACAATAGGTGGTCATACGGGTGATACCTTAAACCCCTTGGATATAGTAAAATTTGTAACTGCATACGCAACATTTATACGTAAGAGTAACAAATCAACAAGCAATACTATCGTTGTCGGTAGAGATGCCCGAATTTCGGGGGAGATGGTACGTAGTGTAGTTTGCGGCACTCTCATCGGTATGGGATACGATGTCCTCGACATCGGCTTGGCAACGACACCAACAACAGAACTTGCTGTTATAATGTCGAAATCTGCAGGTGGTATAATAATTACTGCAAGTCATAATCCAAGACAATGGAATGCGCTAAAACTACTTAATAATGAGGGTGAGTTCTTGACAAAAGAGGACGGAAATGAGGTGTTGAGAATTGCAGAAGATGAAGACTTCGAATATGCAGATGTTGATAAACTCGGACATTATCACAAGGATGATACATATAACCAGAAGCATATTGATTCTGTTCTTTCGCTAAAGCTCGTAGATAAAGAAGCAATAAAGAATGCTCATTTCAAGGTTTGCGTAGATACTATCAATTCTGTTGGTGGCATTATATTGCCAGATCTCTTTGATGCACTTGGTGTAGAGTATAAGATACTGAACAGTATTCCTGATGGTGATTTTGCGCATAATCCAGAGCCATTGGAAAAGAACCTTGGCGGTATAATGGGAGAAATGTCAGATGGTGGTTATGATATGGGTATTGTGGTAGATCCTGATGTTGACCGACTTGCTTTTATCTGTGAGGACGGCAAGATGTTTGGAGAGGAATACACACTTGTATCTGTTGCTGATTATGTGCTTTCTAATACTCCAAATGGTGGAAATACCGTTTCAAACCTAAGTAGTACACGAGCTTTGAGAGACGTTACAGAGACTTATGGTGGCTCTTATACGGCAGCAGCAGTAGGTGAGGTAAATGTTACCACAAAGATGAAAGAAGTAGGTGCCGTTATTGGAGGCGAGGGCAATGGCGGAGTGATTTATCCAGAAAGTCATTATGGTAGAGATGCTCTTGTAGGCATCGCTTTGTTCTTGTCATCTCTTGCTCATAAGAGCTGTAAGGTTAGTGAGTTGCGAAAGTCATTTCCTAACTATTTTATCGCTAAAAATAGAATCGACCTAACTCCTTCTACGGATGTAGATGCAATACTCGTTAAGGTAAAGGAATTGTATGGTAAGGAAAAGGATGTTTCCGTTACGGATATTGATGGTGTGAAACTTGATTTCCCTGATAAATGGGTACACTTGCGTAAAAGTAATACAGAACCAATCATCAGAGTATATAGCGAAGCAAAAACTATGGATGAGGCTGATGCTATTGGCAAGAAGCTGATGCAAGTGGTTTACGATATGCAGTAAAAGAGAAAAATACTAAAAGGTAATATAAAAAAATAAACGAAATCGATGCTTTAGCTATTTGGTTTCGTTTATTTTTTTACCTTTTTCGTAAGCTTGATTTGCCATTCTGTTTATTATAGCCTCGGCATTGCTTAGTTGTATCATGCCGATTTCGCTGCAGCGACTGTATTGTGAAGCTTGTTCTTTGTTAGCAGAGAAGATGCCGCAAAGCAGTAATTCCATGTTTCTTTTATATTCGCTGACCATAGTAGAATAGAACTCTTCTGTGCGACAGGCAAAGCGCATTAGGTCAATATCTGAGGAATTGTTGTTGGAAACATACTTTTGTAGCTCTTTTTCTACCTCTTCTTCAATATAATTCATGCGAGAAAAGGCATAGAAAGCTTCTTCATTGAACGTTTTTGAAATCTTTTCGAAATGCTGAACGACTATTTGTTTTACGTTTTTAGGCTCGTAAATGCTCATGTCGTTGCAGTCTTCTGTAGTTCCTTCAATAATTCCGAGAGTGAAATATTTAAAGAAAGTCCTCACTACGGCAGAAAGAACTTTGTCTTTTTCTATATTTTCAGTCATCATTCAAAAGTCTTAAATTCATACCCCTGCTTCTTTAGCCATTTTAAAGCCTCTGGTAGAGCATAGCGCAGTTTCTCAATACTCTTCAAAGAATCATGGAATGTTATTATAGAACCATTCCTTGTGTATCTCTTTACGTTGTTGACGATACCCTCTGCGGTCATCCATTTACTATAGTCGCGGGTAACTAAATCCCACATTACAATACGATATTTCCTGCCAACCCAGAAATATTGCTCCCAGCGCATCCATCCGTGAGGAGGTCTGAACAGATGACTCTTAATCAATTCGTTTGCTTTTTGTACGTTTGCACTATATGCTCTTGTGGTGTGTTTAAACCCTCCCCAATGGTTAAATGTATGATTTCCCACTTGATGTCCAGCTTCTACAATCTTATTATATAGTTCTGGATATTTTCGTACGTTGTCTCCCACCATAAAGAAGGTGGCATGCACGCCAAATTCTTCAAGTGTTTTAAGAATAAAGGGTGTAGCCTCAGGGATAGGACCATCGTCGAATGTCAGATAAACAGCACGCTCGTCCTTGTTCATACGCCATGTTGCTCTGGGGTAAAGCCAGCGCAACCATATCGCTGGTTGCTCAATAATCATATATTCCTTTTATCGGATGTATCTTAATTATACATCAAAATTATGTATAAAACATATAGTATATGCCCCCTCTATTGAGTGTAGAGTAAGACATATACTATATATACTTATTGTCTATATTTGCTGAAATTGTCCGCCTTTAGCTTCATACTGTCTACTGTATATCCTCAAGCTGTTTTCGATGCTCTTAGCCATGTTCTTGTCGATAATATCTGCTGCATCTAATGCTTTGTTTAGGATATAAAGTTGCAACATACAATCTTGCTGCGACATCAAGAATCGGTTGTTGTCCAAGCTAAGATACCAGTTAAGATATTGCTTAGTGTTCTTAACCACGGCATTCAGCATCTTTGTTGCTTTCGCTTTGTTGCCAATCAAGGCATAGGCTGTGGCGTAGTCAAGACCTCCGCTCATGTAGTTTACTGGTATGTTGTATGCTGGAAGCATCTTGTCGGCATAAGCTAATACCTTGGCAGCCTTCTGCGCTTTATTCTCGCTAATGAGATGCAAAGCTAGTTCAGCCATAAGCTTACGATGGGTGTAACACATCCTCATAACTGTTTCATCGATATACAAACCTGGCTTGTCAAGACCTCCAAACTTGAAGCGGTTCATAACATTATTATATGCTTTCTCCGTATCAAAGTTCTTTGCGTTTGGTTGGTTTGTTGTAAACGGTGATATTCTGTTAGCCAAACCTTCCTTTATGAAGTTGTCTCCAAGGTTCATATAGTTCTCTTGACCAACAGTAATAGCCACGTAGATAGGACGAATCCAGTTGCTCTGTGCAATAAGTTCGAGCATCATGAGGTCGCTCTTGTATAGTGCGTTCTTACCTTTGAGCGAGATAACCATCTTATCAGGTATAGTGTCGCTTGCCATCATCATACCACTCTTGCGTACAGCCTCTTTGTCTATTGTAACATAAACAGTATCAGTAGGGATGAAATGCGAGTCGGCGTCTTTACTTCTAACCCAATATTTCAGAATGTTTTTCAACTCAAAAGGATTGTCTCCCCATGTGGCTTTAGCAGCTTCTGGCTGTTCTTTGTAGTATTTAAGGATTTGTTCCTTTGCTGCAGGATTAACCTCTACATATTCGTTTGTACCTGAACAATAGTCGAGTCTTGGCCATGTTATAGGTAGAGAAGGAGAGTTGTATGCAGGGCGCACCATCTGGTCGATATACCAGTCGGTCTGCAGATACGACAGGTTGCAGACACGAGCATCCGTTCTTATACCTTCTGTCTCCTGATCATACCATAGAGGGAACGTATCGTTATCACCGTTAGTGAATATTATAGGATTGCCAGAGTCTTGTAGCGACATTAGGTAGTTCTGACCAAAGTCTCTACAAGTATATCTGCCACTACGGTCGTGATCATCCCATGTCTGACTTGCCATCTGTATTGGTACGAGCAAGCAAACTATAGCAACCAAAGATGTTACGGCAACGTTGCTGACTTTCACATATCTCTTTAGCAAGTCGATGATGGCTGCTACACCCATACCGCACCATATTGCAAACGCATAGAAAGAACCAGCATAAGCATAGTCTCTCTCTCGTGGCTGCATTGGAGTCTGGTTAAGGTAAATGACGATAGCAAGTCCTGTCATAAAGAACAAGAAGAACACTACCCAGAATTGGCGTATTCCTTTGTCGCCTTTACCGAGTGCTTGCCAGAATAGTCCTATAAGTCCGAGCAATAGAGGCAAACAATAGAACACGTTGTGTCCTTTGTTTTCTTTCAAGTCGTTAGGAAGTTTACTCTGGTCTCCCAGTCTTGCGTTGTCAATGAAGGAAATACCAGTTATCCAGTTGCCATGCTCCAGTTCGCCATTACCTTGCAGGTCGTTTTGTCTTCCTGCAAAGTTCCACATGAAATATCTCCAATACATGAAATTGCATTGGTATGAAAGGAAGAAGCGTATGTTCTCCCATTGTGTAGGCATCTTTATCTGCATAGGTTCTCCGCAGCGGTCATAATCCACATTGTATCCGTCTACGCCGCCCATCCAGCTTTCGTAAGCCTGAGCGTGTGAAGAGTCGTACATACGAGGGAATAACATATTCTGCGCATACTTGTATTTATCCTTTGTGCTGACAATAAAGTATGAGTCTTTCTCGTCTTTACTTGCCTTTTCCTTACGCTGATATATAGGAGCACCAGTGGTTTTTGAAGGTATGCAGTAGTCGCCATCACGGTCGAAAGCCACCTGCGAGGTATAAGCCTGACCATAGAACAATGGGCGGTCTCCATACTGATCACGGCTAAGATAACTACCGAGAGTAAAGATGTCCTCTGGAGAGTTTTGGTCCATAGGAGGGTTGGCAGTAGACCTAATAACTATCACAGCATACGTTGAGTATCCTATCATCAGCATAAGCATGGATAGCAACATCGTGTTTTTGATACGTGCTGTAACCCAGTTCTTGCCATTTTTCTTTATCTTTAGCACAGCGAAAAGTGCAGCCAACACTATCAGTCCGATTATGAATGCCGACCATCCAAAACCGTAGAAAGGTATACCGAGGAGTCCTACTGATAGAACGAAAGATATGTTTCCACGCATCTCGTTCTTATCGGTATAGCTTTCGTATATAGCCCATATCACGGTGGCAACAAGCAGAATGATATATACAATAACACCTGTATTGAAATGGAAACCTAATGTATTCACAAAGAATAGTTCGAACCAACCACCCACTTTGATGATACCTGGCACAACGCCATATAGTATTGCAGCCACAAGCACAAATGATATTACCAAAGCGATAAGCGAACCTTTGAGGTTGGCATTAGGGAACTTGCGATAGTAATATACAAGTACGATGGCTGGCACGCATAGCAAGTTGAGCAAATGCACACCAATGCTAAGACCTGTCATGTATGTGATTAGCACTAACCATCTGTCGCTGTGAGGCTCGTCGGCATGGTCTTCCCACTTTAGAATAAGCCAGAATACGACAGCTGTGAATGCAGATGAATAGGCATAAACCTCACCCTCTACGGCACTAAACCAGAATGTATCGCTAAATGTATATATAAGTGCACCTACCATTCCGCTTGCTTCTATGGCGATAAGCTTATTAATATTCAGATTGCTCCAGTCTTTTAAAACAAGCTTTCGGGTTAGGTGTGTGATACTCCAGAATAGGAACATGATACACGTTGCACTAAGCAGCGCACTCATGGTATTTACCATTTTTGCTACGAGAGAAGGGTCGCTAGCAAACTGTGAGAATAGGTTTGCTGTCAACATGAAGAAAGGTGCGCCAGGTGGGTGTCCTACTTCCAATTTATACCCCGTAGTGATAAACTCCGGACAGTCCCAGAAACTGGCTGTCGGCTCGATAGTACTGCAATATACGAAGGCTGCGATAAGGAACGCCAACCATCCAAGTATATTGTCAACTAATCTAAATTGTTTCATTAAGTTGTATTGTTTTTAGTAATTTATATTTCTCTCTCGATGTTGTATTCTATATAATGATGTTGTTTTCTATATAAATAAGTTGATGTGTGAAACGTGCTTCACATATTTAATTTATATGAATTAATCGTGCAAAGATACAAAGATTAAGCAGAGAGCATATATATTTTTTATATTTTAACCATAGACTAGCATATTTCTTTTGCCGTTATGGGATAGATAAATATAAAAGATAAAGTCAGAATAAGTGATTTGTTGAAGTTCCTTATTCCGACTTTTTTCTTATGGAAGTCCTGCCATTAGTCGTCTTCACCGAAGAGAGGATCTTCAGGAGTTACCATTACAGGCTTCTGCTCAGATAGTTTCAGTAGCTTTTCTGATACGTATTTCTTGTCTACTACTAAGCGGAACATATATTCATTGAACCACTCGTTTGTCATAATAAGGCATCCATTCTGTCCCCATGATGCGCCCCAGCTGTTCTCAACCTTCCACTTAACGGGGGTGCCATCAGTATCTAGGTCTACGGCGGTGAGTGTCATGGCGTGTGTAGAGCCACTGTCAAATGTAGAAATACGCTCCGCTTTAGTCATTGGGAAAGTAGTGTTGAATAGCGAACCGTAGTCGAAATTATTGATGTCGCAGTAGCCACGCTTACGGTCAAGGAACTTGCCCACGTCATAAGAGCTATACATCTTCTTGCCGTCTTTCAGCGATGCGATGGCGAGTTTTGCTATCTCGTCCATAGGCAAGTTTAGGTATTTCCAGTTGTGTCCGTCGTATGTGTGGCGGTCGAAGTCCACTTCGTATGTCTTGTAATACTCACGTCGAGGGTCGTTCATCACCATGATGAAAGAGCCGTTCATGGTTTCTTTACCTGTCAAAGCCTTGAAAAACTCCTTCGGTGTGTATTTCTTTGCTTCGAGCGACTTACCATTTTTGTCTTTGAAAGCGTAGGTAAACTCTGTTACAGGCTCACCCAATGTGAGTTTCAACATATGATATATCGTGGCGAGCATCTTTGTCTTTTCGCCCTGGATAGCTTGCTTTGACTTCTTTTCAGCTACCATCTTACGCAATTTCAGTCCGTATTCGCGCAACTTTGATGATACGAGCGATGCCATCTTACTAGTGTTCTCAGCAGAGAAAGTCTCAGGCATTACGCTCTTTGGCACTACTCCGTATTTCTCTGTCAAGTCGGCAACGCCACAGAATGTACCACCATCGTTGATTGGATTCTTAAAGAAAAACTGCACTCTTGTATCGTCCATCGGCTTGCCAGCGCAGTCGATAACGCCTTGCAAGAATAGGTTTGCTTTCTCCAACTGGTCGTAGAAGAATAGGTAATCTTGCGACAATTCCACTGTCAAGGAGTCGCTTTGCTGTGCAAAGTTACCACGTATAACGTTGAAACCACTAAACATCCAGCACCTTCCGCTCTGCTTTTGGTCGGTGATACTTTGGGCTTTTGTCTCTACGCTGAAGTGAGTATCCAGCTCGCCAGCAGTAGAGAAATTCTTTGCTAAGTCATTTATAGAGTTGGATGCAATGGCATTAAAGATAGCCTTATCTGCCGCTCCTTGCGACTGCGACTTCTTGATTTCCGACAGCATTTTCTCTGATATACCGCCATCTTTCTGCTGTGCAATACCATTTGTAGACACGGTTGCGAGCATCAAACCCGCAAGTAATAGATTCTTATTCATATTATTTGTTGTTTGTTTCTAATATTTCAAGGTTGTCCACCTCTTATTATTTCTTGAAATTAAATGGGTAGACAATTCTTGCACAAATGTACTATAAATAATTGATGTATAGACTGCTTTTCACGGGAATTTTATTGTGTTTGCGGATTTTGTGCTACTTTATGCTCGTCGTTGCGTAGAGTTAGGAGTCGTCTGGTGCAACTTTAGCAATCGTCAAGTGTGTCTTTATAAGTCGTTAGATATAACTTTAGCAATCGTCAAGTATATACTTATAAACCGTCAAGTATATCTTTTCATACCATTAGGTGTGATTTATGAAACAAGAAAAATCCTTCAGTGCAAGATGTTGATATACAACGGATTGTATCTGCACTGAAGGATTTGTGGAAAAATGTATGTTGTCTTACAGACAATGAGTATTATTTATCCTCATAAAGGAATTTGTATGCAGCACGCAACTGGTGGCGCATGATGCTTATCATCTCTTGACTTTCCTGCAAAATGTTGAGATAGAGTAGGGAAGTCTTTAGATTTGAAGCCGCATCGTTATCTTTCTGCATCGAGTTAAGATGTTGCTGACGTATGCTAGAAAGCTCGTCCTTACATTCATCGGCAATAACAAGAGTCTCTCTATATAGGTCATAGCGGTTCGTTGAAATCATCTGCTCCGTATGGTTCATCAACTCATTGATGCGACGGCGTACGTTTTCAAAGTCCTCTAAGTATTTTTTAGGCATCGGTTGGAAGTTGTTGTCCACGTGCTCCTTTATTGGGTCAAGCATACGGCGTAGGCAATACATATACTGCTGGTTGCAGTTGGCACCGATATGGAACCATGTGTTGCGCTCCAATGCTATGATTTGCGGAATACGGCGCATAGCCAAGAACTCCTGCCGACGTATCTTTTTCAGAGTGTCCCTCTCGTTGTTTATTTCTTTATATGCCGTTCTCAAGTCCTTCAAGCTCTCCTTTGACATACCGCTGATTACCTTATTAAACTCCTCGCAGGTAAAGCGAGTAACAAAGCTCTGTGTTCTGCTGACGTGTTTACGTAGGAGATCCCAAACGATATCCTTATCCTTGGTACGCATCATGAGCATAAATATGTCGTCTTTGTTCTCATTTGCCTTCTTCTTCTTGTATGCCTGTGCGCTGCGCCAAAGCAGATATATGTCGAGAATCATCAGGGCAAGCATGATAGGGAAGCCACCAAAATGCATCAGTGTGCATACTATGGCTGCTGCGGCAAATGCCACTCCGGCAGTAACGAACCATCCTCCGATGACCGACAGAACACCAGTTACTCTAAACACAGCACTGTCGCGACTCCATGCGTGGTCGGCAAGTGAAGAACCCATTGCCACCATAAATGTAACGTAAGTTGTAGACAATGGCAACTTATAGTTAGTACCTATAATGATAAGCATGGCAGCAAGCACAAGGTTAATTGCAGCACGAACCTCGTCGAAAGCAGCCCCGTTGGCAATGATAGCCTCGTCTTTATTGAAACGAGTATCAATCCATTTTGTAGAAGACTTAGGCATCATTCGCGCAAAACTCGTTCCGAAGTCTTGCACAACACGTACAATAGAACGTGCCACCTTTGATGATCCGAACATCTCATCACCCTCATCCTGACGGCTCAGGTCTACACTTGTCTTCACCACGTTTTGGGCTTTCTTCGATGTAGCCATAGCCACAATCATTATTATACCTGCAATGAGCAAGTAGAGAATAGGACTTTTAGCCGACGATTTCAGTGATGTCATCATGAAACCATTATAGTCGCCATGACCATTTGCCATGAAATCTTGTAGAGAGTCCAAGCCTGCGAGTGGCACACCTATAAAGTTTACGAGGTCGTTGCCTGCAAAAGCCATTGCAAGAGCAAAGGTTCCCAACAGCACAATTATCTTGAACACGTTGACGTGTAGTAGATGTAGAAGCTCGTTAAGTACAGTGGAAACTACAAAAACAGCAAGTAGCAACGTCGTAGTGTTTACCTTTATCCATTCCCTTGTTGCATCGCTGATAAACGGAGAGTCGCCCAAGCCCTTGATGAAAATAAAGTATGCAAGAGCGGTGAATGCTATACCGCCAAAGATAGCTATAGTATAACGAAGATGAATCTTATAGTTGAATGTAAATACTATTCGGGATAGCCACATGACGAGTACACCAAAAACAAAGGCAATGGCTACAGAAACGAAGATTGCAATGATAACACTCAGAGCTTTACTACTATTCAGCAAGTCGACGAAGGTAAGGGATGGGTCGTTCCCCATCTTGAACAATGCTAAGATAAAGGTAGCACCGAGAAGCTCGAACACGAGCGATACGGTTGTCGAAGTAGGCATTCCCAACGTGTTGAATACGTCAAGGATAACCACATCCGTTACCATCACCGCAAGGAAGATGGTCATTACCTCTGCAAAAGAATAATTCTCAGGTTGCATGATGCCGTGTCTTGCCACGTCCATCATACCAGCACTCATCACAGAACCTATCAGCACACCGGCTGAGGCAACAATGAGAACAGTGCGGTAGCGTGCCACTTTCGCTCCGATAGCAGATTGCAGAAAGTTCACAGCGTCGTTACTAACGCCAACAAACAAATCGAATACTGCCAGAATAAGCAGGAAAGCAACGATTACAAAATAAATTGGTTCCATATTGTATAATACTTTAGTGTTGTCTTGTTCTTTCGCTTGCAAAAGTAGAAAAGCGATGTTACAGGTGTTTTAAACAGATGTTTCAATCTTGTTACAATAGAAAAATAAACATTTATTGACTTGAATTTTTACTTATACGTTGACTGTATAAAATAAAATATTTAACTTTGTACATATATAATAGTAATTGGCTTATGAGAAAGATATCAAACCCGTTTGCTGGAAAGGAAGGTTATAATTGTTTTGGCTGCTGTAAAGAGAACCCTTTAGGTGTTCACATGGACTTTTATGAGGATGCCGACGAGGTGGTATGCTTCTGGAAACCGAGTCAAAATTACCAAGGTTGGGTTAACGTTCTGCATGGCGGAATACAAGCCACACTATTGGATGAAACGGCTGCATGGGTGATTTTCAAGAAGATACAACTGATGGGAGTTACTTCAAAGCTTGAGGTAAAATACAAAAAGCCTGTAATGACGACCGAGATACAGCTAACTCTGCGTGGCAGGATAGTAAAGCGGATAAAGAACCTTGTTACCGTTAGCGTATCGCTAGAAAACTCCAAAGGAGAGGTTTGTACAGAGGCTACAGCACTGTATTATCTATTTGACGAGGAGAAATCAAAAGAGAACGGCTTTGCAGGGTGCCATTTGGAGGGAGAGGAAATCCTACTTTAGTAAGTGAAACAAAGGATGACGGACAACGCAAACATAATTATTGCAGATAATCAGGATATTACGTGCGCAGGATTAGTGTACTCATGCTTGGAGATGGGTATACGGCAACCAGTTGTTGTAAAGGACAAAAGCTCCCTTATAGAACAACTTGCAGCTAATCCAGCATCAGTAGTAATTCTGGATTATACCCTCATAGATATAAACGATGTGGACGAACTGCTAATCTTAAGTCAGCGGTTCGTAGATACGTATTGGGTTGTTTTTAGTGAAGATCTTACCCGCGACTTCGTAAAACGCTTACTACTTATGTCGTCAAAATTCGGCATTGTGATGAAGGAATCTGCAATGTTCGAGATAAAAACAGCTATACAAACAGCACTGAAAAGGTCGCGTTTTGTCTGTCAACGTATGGCGGAACTATTGCTGATGACCGACAATCAGGAGGAAGAAAAGATAAAACTCACCCCGACAGAATTGGAGATACTAAAGGATATAGCCCTTGGTATGACAACAAAGGAAATTGCGGAGAAGAGGTTCTCTAGCTTTCATACCGTTAATACTCATAGGAAAAACATCTTCAGGAAGCTTGGCGTAAACAATGTGCATGAGGCAACAAAATACGCACTTAGGGCAGGACTCATCGATTCGGCAGAATATTATATATAGAAAATTACGTAAACGTTTGCAGAATTAAACAAATTGATTAATTTTGCATATAGAATGGGTAATGTTTACATTATTTTGGCTTTTTATAATTATAAACGGTTATTTATTACAGATTAAGGATGAAACAGCATAGAGTGTCTTTAAAGGATCTTGCTTCACAGTTGGGGGTAAGCATTGCTACTGTTTCGAGAGCATTGCGAAATAGCCATGAGGTGGGTGAAGAGTTGCGCTTAAGGGTGCAGAAACTGGCGAAAGAGCTGAATTATCGACCCAACCCTTTTGCCCAAAGCCTTAGAAGTGAAGCACCGAAAGTTATCGGCGTTGTTGTTCCAAATCTAGTAACACATTATTATTCAGCAGTGCTTGACGGTATCGAAGACTACGCTTCGCAGGAGGGATATTCGGTGATTGCCATAAACAGTCATGAAGATTATGTGAAGGAAGAAAAGGCAATAGACAACTTTATCAATATGCATGTTGAGGGCATTATTGCATGTCTTTCGCAAGATACCATAGACTATTCGCATTTCAAAGAGATACATAAGATGGGCATTCCACTAGTGTTCTTTGCACGTACTTGCCTTCCAGAGCTGTTCTCACAAGTAGTGGCAAATGGTGCGGAGGCTGCAGAACAAGCCACAAAACACCTTTTGGAGACAGGCAGCAAACGGGTGGCATTCTTGGGAGGTCCTAACCATCTTGATATGGTGAGGCGTCGTAAGCACGGCTATCTCGAGGCTCTGAAAGAAAAAAAGATACCGATAGACCGCGACATCATTATATGCGACAAGATAGATTTTGAGTTTGCAAGAGAGGCTACAATAAACATGTTGAAGTCGGAAAATAGACCAGACGCTATCCTAGCGTTCAATGATATCATCACTTATGCGGCATTCGACGCCATAAAAACTCTAGGACTGCGTATCCCAGACGATGTGGCGATAATAGGTTTTACGGACACTGATGCCTCGGCTTTCGTAACACCGAAGCTCTCATCAATAGAGGATCAGTCGCACAAAACGGGTGCTGTGGCTTGCGAATTGCTGATGCGAGTTATCTCTGGTGATACTAATATATATAAAGAGGTAGTACCTATGATATTGAAAATACGTGAGAGTTCCGACAAGATAGTAAATAACAAATAACGTTTCTTCGTTAGTTTGTAAATATATAAATCCGCCATGTGATGTCTTTTCACATGGCGGATTTATCATAGTATGCTCGGCATGAGTATTGTCTAACGGGTGAAAGTCCCGAGTAAGCCCTAATAGCGGGAATTACATAGCCAAGAGCAAGGGTGTTCATCGCGAGGTGAAATCTGAAAGAAGCTGGCGGCAAACATCTGGCCTAACGAACAGAAACTTCATACAAGGCATGTGACCGTGGATGAGATTGCAGTACAAATCAAAGTCCAATAGCTATTCGGAACGGTCGGTGTAAATGAAGTAGGCATAAGATGGAAAGACAATGCCCTTATCCGAGGAGGTCTCACGGACATGACGATTAGTTGCTTTTACGAAAGTC
>CAVKAH010000029.1:0-18234 GCA_963654095.1 Oscillospiraceae bacterium | reverse complement strand
GTGCATGAGGGAATATAATATACCCTCACTTGCACACTCCGGGATACAGTTGTTCTATACCCGTAGCAGCCACTTCTGACATTGCCATTGATTTCTCTTATCGAATTTCCTACGTTCAAACGACCAATAGACAAAGCGTTAGTGACGCTTTAACATTAAAGTAGTGCCCACCCACGACCTTAAGGTCTGCTCTGCCTTTGCAGAGACCCGCCGTCCTCTTATAATACAAGTATTATAGACGGCACGGCGTGGGTTGCAGCACTGCAAATGTAAAAGATTATAACGAATTTTCCAAACCTTTAACGGATAAAATGATGGGATTATGTGAAATTTTAGGCGTTTTCTAGACGTAAATTCAATTAATCACCCCCCAAATAATTGCTAAGACAAACATATCATAGCAGAATCAACTACAATATATTATTTTTTTTCAAAAAATCTGTCATTCTGTCATCGGATAACATAAGCGTTTGCGTATCAAAGAGTTACACCAAACAAAGGTAATCTTTGCTTACAATATCTGTCACTTATCTGTCATTCTACATATCATTAGCGTCAAAAATCACAAAGATATAGATATAATCGGGGCGCAAGACTAGGTTCTATAACCACAGTCTTGCGCCCCGATGATTTATGTTAAGGATGTTTATAGTGCAGGATTGCTGGTACTTTCGTTAGGATTGAATTCAATTTCTTCTGTATCTTGCGTCTCAAAGTTTGTAACATCACCACCACTTCCTGCCAATAACATTCCGTTTGCTTCCACTTCCAGAACGATTATTGAAGGGTTTACATATTCCCTTTTTGTATCTTTTATTGTTTTCATTTCAGTTATTGTTGATTATCACTTGATAAATATCTTCTTACCATTCACTATATTCAAGCCCTTTGTCAGACTTTGTTTGCGCTGACCATTGAGGTTGTATATGGTAGTATCACCATTAGACTCGTCGTTCAGCTCCTTAATTGCAGAGATGTCTGTCGTATCGTCCTCATCGTCGAAGCTAAGTCCGATTATAGACTTTGCCTCCGATGTACTTGTCTTCGGTATACGAAGATAAGCCTTGTTTGCTGCGAGTACATAATCATCACCTTTTGGCAAGTAGAAACCTGCTGCAGTGTCATCGCCATCGCCTGTGCTCAACACATAGTTGGTGTAAGTGTCGTCAGTTGCAGGCAGAGAAGTGTTCTCCAATACACCTACAAGCATATTGGCATACGTATAGTCTGTTGTGGCAGCAGGTATCTCGTATGTTCCCTTCGTACCTTTCACAATAAATCCTGTTTTTGCAGGTATTTGGGTTGCACGTGTAAGCAACGCTTTACCCCTTGTTGGACTATATCCAGAAACGATATAAGCCTTCACGCCAGCAACATCCGTGAAATCAAGGTCATCATCAAAGCATCCCGTAGCCATGCCAGCATCTGTGATGGTTATGATTGGCGTTACTTTTATCTTTGTGAAACTTGACCAAGGAGCAGTGTTTTTACATGTTCCAATTAATTCATAATTACAATACAGCGTTGCGTTAGTCAAGCCTACATCTTTGAATACATTATCGCCGCATGTTGGTAATTTATTTCCTCGCAATGTTACCGCTTCCAATTTATTACAACGATTAAACGCACATTGATCGATGTTTGTAACTGAATTGCCTATAGAGACGGAAGTCAAACCTGTGCAGCCAGAGAACGCATACCCCTCAATTTTCGTTATAGTATTTGGTATGTCAAGGGATGTCAGTTTGTAACAATTTGCAAAAGAGTTCCATTTAATTGTAGTCATACCATCAGGAATAGTAATGGAAGTCATTTTACAATTATAGAATGCACTATTGTCGATATTTGTAACGGCTTTGGGAATGACGACATTAGATAGTTCTATACATTCATAGAACGCAGCATAGCCAATGCTCGTTACTGAATTTGGAATATCTACAGATGTCAGACTTGTGCAATTTTTGAAGGCACTCTCGCCAATGCTTGTTACTGTATTTGGAATTTTAACAGAAGTAAGACTTCTGCGACTATAAAATGCCATCTCCCCAATACTCGTTACCTTAAGAGTTTTTCCTTCAACAGGGGTAACAGTTTCTGGAATATTAATTATGCAGACATCACTATAACTGGTATTATTAAAAGCATAATCCGAATAAATAATTTCACTTGTTACTTCCGCCTCTGTATAGTTGTTGATGTAATTGTAATAGATGGTAACACCATCAGAATTTACTGCGGTAAAGTCGTAAGCAAATACCCCCCCCCGAACAGATACAGCACATAAGTGCAACCAGCAGAAGCACTCTTCTAAAACACGAATAATCATACTTTTTTGTCATAGTAATTTTCTTAAGTCGTTAATTTTTAAGTGTAAGTTAATTAAATAGAATAGCGTAACATTGGCATAAGGCGTATATATATACACCCAAACCAAATTATTCCGTTGCAAAGATATAAATTTCTCCGAATAAAAGAAGGGAAAAATGAAAAAAACATAACAATATTAATGTATTTTGCGTATCCTTTCGTTCTGCAAACTATATCCTTTTGGTGCGTAACCCTATAGTTTTTTGCATGAGAAGTGGGTACTTTTTCTCCAAAAAGCGACTGTTTTCCCCCATTTTATGACAGATTAGTGACAGATAAATGACAGATATTGTAAATAAAGATTACCCATCAGCGATATAACTCTATGATATATTGGCATTTAAGTTCCCCGCTGACAGAATGATAGATAAAAACAAAAAAAATTATATATGAATATGCTTATATAAAAACGCCAACTGCCACAACGAAAATCCGCCAACTGCCACAACAAAAAACCGCCAATCGCCACAACAGAGCTTAGAATTATCATTATAAATCGGGAGAATATTGTGTTCTTGTAACATTTGATAATGTCTCCCTAATGAAAGCATTGATCGTAATGCCTGCTTGCATAGCCATCATTGCTATCTTACTATGAATTTCTGGCGTAATACGTATATTCAGATTACCACTATATGGAGTACGAGGCACTTTACCTTGCGCCTTGCATACTGCGATATAATCGTCAATAGCTGCCTCGAAATCTTGACGTAACTCATTGACATCTTGTCCCTCATAGGTAATGTTATCTTTACTCATTCCAAGCACCTTACCATAAAGACAATTATCTTCTTCACTATAATCTACACTTCCTGTATAACCTTTATATTTTAACAGTCCCATAAGTTTTCCTCCTATTATTTTATATATCCGTTTGCTTTTAAAAATGTTAGAACCTGACGCATCACATATCCTTTGATGATATTTGAAGGATGAGGCTTGTGCATAATGTAACAGTTGCCATCATAATCGTTGATAAAAATAACACGTGAGCCAGACGTTGCCCCTTTATTATCTTTACGAAATCCATATAACGAGAAAAGAGTTGTCATTTCCTCAAAAGTAAAATCCTTTGGCAATCCACTAAAACGTTTTAAAAGCTTGTCTTTTTATTCATAAGCCCCATGAAGTATATTTAGTGCAAAAGTAACTATTTTTAGTTGCACACACAAGTCTATTTGGTTTTTTAACAATATGTGCGAATAAGTGGTGGTATACCATAACGGGGCGTAAGGAGTATTAATGCCCATGAAATCGTTTTAGCGGATTTTGCATAAATAAATGCGACTTGTTAATAATAATAGGAATTTGTTTCGTAATTTTGCAGACAGAAAAACAAAGAAATCCAAATATTCGTATGAAACAAACTAAGATTGTAGCTTCTATCAGCGACCGCAGATGCGGCGTAGACTTTATTCGCCAGCTCTTCCTGGCGGGTGTAAACGTGGTGAGAATGAATACTGCCCACGCCACACCAGAGGGAATACGCGAGATTATCAACAACACAAGAAAGGTGTCAAAGCATATCGGCATCCTCATTGATACCAAAGGACCTGAGGTTCGCTCTACGGGTACCGACATCCCTATACAGTATAAAACAGGCGAAAGAGTAAGGATCTGCGGACACAATGATGAGGAGACATCACACGACTGCATAAACGTTTCATACCCTAACTTCGTGAACGACGTGAAGGTGGGCGACGATGTGCTCTTCGATGATGGTGAGCTTGACATGAAGGTTGTGGAGAAAGACGGCGACTCACTCATAGTGGAAGTACAGAACGACGGTATGCTCGGCTCAAAGAAGAGCGTGAATGTGCCTGGAGAACATATAGACTTACCAGCCCTAACAGAGAAGGATAAGAACAATATCTTGCTTGCTATTGAAGAGGATATCGACTTTATTGCCCACTCTTTCGTACGCAGTAAGGAGGACGTGATGGCAGTACAGAAGATTCTGGACGAGCATAACAGTGAGATTAAGATTATCTCGAAGATTGAAAACCAGGAGGGTGTTGACAACATCGACGAGATTATCGAAGCCTCATACGGTATTATGATTGCTCGTGGAGACCTTGGTATAGAAGTGCCAATCGAGAAGATACCTGGCATTCAGCGCATGATTATCAAGAAGTGTATACAGGCAAAGAAACCCGTTATCGTGGCTACACAGATGTTGCACACTATGATAAACAATCCTCGTCCTACACGTGCCGAGGTAACAGACATAGCAAACGCTATCTACTACCGTACCGACGCACTGATGCTGAGCGGTGAGACGGCATCGGGAAAATATCCAGTAGAAGCTGTTAAGACTATGGCTGCCATTGCCGAGCAAGCTGAAAAGGACAAGATGCGTGAGAACGACATCCCTGTACCAATAAGCGAGAATTGCGATGTGAGCGAATTCCTCGCAAAGCAGGCTATAGAATCTACGGAGCGTTTGGGAGTGAGAGGTATCGTAACGGATAGCGTGAAAGGACGCACAGCTCGCAACCTTGCTGCTTTCCGTGGACCTAACCCTGTGCTTGCCATCTGCGTGAAAGAGCGCACACAGCGTCTGCTGGCTCTCAGCTATGGTGTTATCCCAGTTTATCAGCACGAGAAGTTGCAGCCTCAAGACCAGTTTATCGCTGCCTTGCGTATGCTCCGTCAGAAGGGTTATCTGAGTATGGACGACAAGATTGCATACTTGAGCGGTAGCTTCGGTAGAGGCGGCGGCACCACATTCCTCGAAATAGACAAGGTTTCGGATGTATTCACTAAAGACTATACTCTGCCTAACATGATGAGACCTTAATGGGGTGGAGGTTAGAATTTAGAGTTTGGAGTTTAGAGTTTAGTAAATAGAGGATAGAATTTAGAGATTAGAGTTTAGAATTTCGAAGATTCGAATTTTGACCTATAGATACTAAAAAGACCAAGGTTGGTGCATTTGCCAATCTTGGTCTTTTTTATTATTACCCGACAATACTATTTTATTGCTTTCATAGTCTTGCCGTTTGATTTTAATATATATGCGCCATGTATAGATGCATTGGCAGAGAACTCGCTGAACGGCATCTTGCCGAGTGATGTTCCAGACATATTGTAAACCTCCACTACATCTGAAGCTGACAAAGACGATGTACCGTTAATAGTATTGATACCAGTCTCTGACGTAAGCACTACGGTCTGCCAATCTGTCCATGCAGACTCTGCATTGCCAGCAATAGCCTTTACACGCCACTGATATGTACCATTTTCTGTGAGATTGGTAAAGCTATATGACGTTGCAGTAATGTCGTTGTATTGAACAGAAGATGCTTTAGCTACACCAAGAGATGCTTTAGCCTCGCCAAGAGTAACTGTCGAAGCTGGAGCTGACGATACTGACTCAAAGGCATCGGCAGAGAACTCGCCATCGTATATAGCAACAGACTTGACATATCCACGCTTCTTAGGACATATCTTCACCTTATAATCCTTCTCTGAAGCATTGGCAAGAACTATTGTTGCCATTGTTCCGTCAGGCGTTATGGTCTCTGAAGATATCTCAGTGTCGTTGGAATCAAGTAGCGAAACAGTCATCTGGGCAGCATCATTGCCGTAGGCACTGGATAAAAGTCTTACGGTTACGGATGACGAATTATGGTTATTAACAAGAGGCGAAACAAGTTTTCCTGTCTTTTTGGAAGAGCCTATCTTTGCCTGACTTGGGCTCTCGTAAATCTTTTCGCCAGTCCATCCAGGATTTGACATATACTCATCCAATAGCTCAGATATGTCGGTGTTATCATCTTGCGTCAAGTCTGCTCCCCATTTAGTCATATCCTCGCCATAAATAAGACTCTCTTCGGGTGATGACTGGTTACTCTTTTCACGAAGTTGTACGCTATACGACTCTGCACCCTCTACCACATTCCAAGTTGCCTTGAACGATGTTGGAGTAATATCAGTGGCAGTTGTTCCGTCTGGTGTATCAATCTTAACACCACCATCAAAGGTAAAAGAGATATTGCCGTCTGTCTCTGCAATATCCGTTATCGGCTTGCCAAGATACTTACGACCATCTGCATTGGCATTAAAGAGCGTAGCAGCAGGACTTGAAGTATCTGTAAGCGAGGTGTTATTACTTGTGCCAGGATAGGTATCACCGCTCACTGTCTTGCTCGTTAGCTTATTATCAGCAGGCACAATAGTGATGCGCTGATGATTGATGGTGTTATTCACCTCATTTCTCTCCCACGCATTCTTATCATAATCAATATGAAGCACCAACATTCCGCTTGCTGGAAGCTCGGAATCAGTACCCTTCAGCTGACGATTTTCAAAGAGATAATACTCGGTAGGTGTCTTTTCGTTGTAAACGATATATGCCTCTG
Organism: Oscillospiraceae bacterium; assembly: GCA_963654095.1. Lineage (GTDB taxonomy): Bacteria > Bacteroidota > Bacteroidia > Bacteroidales > Bacteroidaceae > Prevotella. The sequence continues at coordinate 11,503 of CAVKAH010000029.1, read as the reverse complement.
GCGAATCAGAAAGCGGCTTCAAATCCTTTACATAGCATGGCGACTTTAGCTCTGTAGGTTGCAACCATCCGCTTACCCATTTCTCATACGAGTTGTAGCCTACTGGTTTGAAGCCGTCGCCACCATAGCTGCCGACATCCATGATACCCCAGCTATCGAGACCGAAACCTCCTTTATAATTCGTGTCATACATATCGGGCAGTCCGAGGCAGTGGCTGAACTCATGACAAGGTGTACCTATGCCGTCCATAAACGTACCTGTGTATCCGTAGAGTTCGGCAGAACAACCGTATGTATTTATATCCACGCCGTCAAGATTCAATGAATATCCGTTGGAAGTCAAGTCCCATTCATGAGGCCAAATTGTCTCTGGGAGGAGATCGGTATTTGCTGACTCTCCATAACCAGCATATATAAGGAACACCTGATCTACCTCTCCGTCTCCGTCCCAATCGTATTGAGAGAAGTCAACTTGTGAGTCAACCAGCTTGCAAGCCTCATATACCATTCCTGCAGGGTCTTTATCATTGCCGTAGCTGTCGTTGCCACCATAATCTGCCATATTCTTTGACACGGTAACAGGTCCCACTACATCAAACGTTAAATCGAATTGTCCGTAGCTCTGAGCCTTGAAATAATCGTGTACAGAACCAGAGTTACCCAATTTAGAATACCCTTCCTCATTAAAGAAATTGTTCCATTCCTCTTGAGTGTGGGATGCCAGCATAGCCTTATCCTTGAAATTCACAAGGATAACGAGTCCTTTTCGCTTTCCTGTTATACCTATGCCTTCGCCTCCCCATGCACCAGCCATCGCCTTTTTAGGTGCTTTGGCTTTCGAAGACGATGACTTGGCAAGGCGTGCGACACGTGCAGCGTTGCGCTTTTCTCTCACTTCTTGTCCGAGAGAACATACCGACGATGCTTCTTTCTCATAGCTTTTCAAGAAAGATAGTTCAGTTGCAGAACGCTGCGCAGCATCGTGTGCCATCTGTCCTGTAGAGACTATAAGTTTGGCAGCATCAAGCTTGGCATAGTAAAACGCTCCATCTGCGCCTTTAACGAGAGGCATTCCGTCTTCCGTACAAGTAAAATGGAAGTTCTCATCACCACGTGTCATTATAGTAAGCACCGTACCATCGGGTTGCTTAACCTGACGCTTGCTGGGTCTTGCTGGTATTGCCATCATCGAGGCAACCATCATTAATGATGTAGCAAGGGTAAGAAATCGTTTGTTCATATACAATGTTTTTGTAAGTTATTATTTATCTATTATCACTTTATCTTCTTTTCTCCTAAACATTTTGTCTACGACTATAGCTATTGCCCCATCGCCCGTAACATTGCAGGCTGTACCAAAACTATCCATAGCGATATAGAGGGCTATCATCAAGGCTTGCATATCGGAGGAGAAACCGAGGATTGAAGCCAAAGGACCTAAGGCTGCCATTACTGCTCCACCAGGCACTCCTGGAGCTGCAACCATACAGATTGCAAGCACAAAGATAAAATTAAGGAAGAGCATAATGTCATGTGGCAGACCGTTTATCAGGCAGATGGTAAATGCACAACAGGTTATCTTCATCATCGAACCCGACAGATGGATGGTGGCACATAGGGGAATTGTAAATCCTGCGATGCCTTCTGTTACTCCATTCTTTAGCGTCTGCTTCAGCGTAACAGGAATGGTGGCTGCCGAAGATGATGTTCCCAATGCCGTAAAATAGGCTGGTAGCATATTGAGGAACAGTCGCAGAGGGTTCTTGCGGGATAAGCCGCCAGCTATCAAGAACTCGTATGCAAGGATGCAGACATGGAGCACAAAGATAACAATGATTATCTTGGCAAAGACAAAAAGGATGTGATAAGCCTCTCCCGTATAGGTCATACTGAGAAAGATGCCAAAGATATAAAGTGGCAATAGCGGAATAATGATGCTGTTAATGACACCCGAAACGATATCTTTGAACTCATCGAAGACTCTCTTTGTCGTGTGTAGCCCTTTATAGGCTATACCTATACCTGCAACAAACGAGAACACAAGTGCGCTCATCACATCTATCATTGCTGGTATATTGAGTTCGAAGAATGGTTTAAGTTCTTCTACCTTGTTGACAACCACGTGCCCCGTATCGGCAACCATCGAGGGGAAGAGCATATAACCCGTTCCATAACCTAACAGACCAGCGATGATGGTATCCACGAAAGCTAAGGCAACCGTAGCAAGCAGCAATCTGCCTGCCCCATGACCTATATCGGCAATGGCTGGCGTTACTAAGCCAACGATAATGAGCGGTATCATAAAACTAAGGAATTGGCTGAAGATGCCGTTGAATGTAACGAAGCATCTCACCAAAGACTCATTTAACACATTGCCAAACAATACACCTAATACTATAGCAATGACAATTCTTGCCAACAAGGGAACCTTTATCTTTCTCATTATCTCAATAATTAAATGGCTTATATGACAAATAAAACATCAATGATTATTATCTATATGATTACTCCCCATAAGAGATTAAAATCCCCTGCCACAGGAAAGATTCCTACAACAGGGGATTTTGTATTATATCATACTAAGCGTAATGTATCTCCACATTTAGCACTCAGCATTTTACGTTACTTCATATTAATACTCACCCCATGCCTTGATTTCTATATCTTCAAGCTTTATCGTGCAGAATGCGTAGATGAAAGCACTTGCAAGACGACTATTGGTTATCAATGGTACATTGAGGTCTATGGCAGCACGGCGTATCTTGTAGCCGTTGGATAGTTCTGAGCTTGTCAGGTTCTTCGGAATGTTCACCACCATGTCTATCTCGTGGTTATGAAGCATATCCAAAGCATTAGGAACACCATCCTCTGCTTCTTCAGATGGCCATAGCACACGGGTGTTCTCAATACCGCTCTCTGTTAGGAACTTGCTCGTACCGCCAGTTGCATATAGTTTATAACCATTTTTTACAAGCATCTGCGCAGCGTCAAGCATATCTGCCTTCTGCTTTGCACCACCTGTAGAGAGAAGAATGTTCTTTGCAGGAATTCTATGACCTACAGAGAGCATACTCTTCAGAAGGGCACAACTGGTATCGTTTCCTATACATCCCACCTCTCCAGTAGAACTCATGTCAACGCCAAGCACTGGGTCGGCTTTCTGCAAACGGTTGAAGCTGAACTGCGAAGCCTTAATTCCAACATAGTCAAGGTCAAAGAGGTTCTTGCTTGGCTTCTCTACTGGCAAGCCTAACATTACCTTTGTAGCTAGTTCGATGAGGTTTATCTTCAGTACTTTGCTTACGAATGGGAAGGAACGACTGGCACGCAGATTACACTCAATGACAAGGATATCGTTATCGCGAGCCATAAACTGAATGTTGAAAGGTCCGTTGATATGCAATTCCTTGGCTATCTGACGCCCTACTCTCTTTACTCTTCTTACTGTCTCAACATATAGTTTTTGAGGTGGAAACTGTATAGTTGCATCACCTGAGTGTACACCTGCGAACTCGATATGTTCAGAGATAGCGTATGCTATTACCTCACCATCTTTTGCTACGGCATCCATCTCAATCTCCTTGGCATGCTCTATGAACTTGCTTACTACTACAGGATGGTCTTCGCTGACGTTGGCTGCAAGCTGAAGGAAACGCTTTAGCTCTTCCTCATTGGAACATACGTTCATCGCAGCTCCCGAAAGCACATAGCTTGGACGTACCAAGACAGGGAAGCCTACACGTTCTATGAACTTATCGATATCTTCCATGCTCGTCAAAGCACTCCACTCTGGCTGATTAATACCGTTGTTGGTAAGCATCTGAGAGAACTTAGCACGGTCTTCGGCATTATCGATATCTTGTGCCTTGGTACCAAGAATTGGCACATGCTGCTCATCAAGACGCATAGCAAGGTTGTTAGGTATCTGACCTCCTGTTGAAACGATTACTCCGTATGGCTGTTCCATATCGATAATATCCATAACACGCTCGAATGTAAGCTCGTCGAAATACAGACGATCGCACATATCATAGTCGGTAGATACTGTCTCTGGATTATAGTTTATCATGATGCTGCGGTAACCTTCCTTACGAATTGTATTGAGAGCCTGCACACCGCACCAGTCGAACTCTACGGAAGAACCGATACGGTAAGCACCTGAACCGAGAACGATTATAGAACGATGGTCATTTTCGAAGGTTATATCGCTCTTTACTCCAGCATACGTTACATAAAGATAGTTTGTCTGTGCAGGATATTCTGCAGCCAAGGTATCAATCTGTTTCACTACAGGCACGATACCATAGTTCTTACGCAACTGTCTTACTACAAGTCCTGCCTTTGCCATACTGTTAAGCTCTTGCTCTAAGCCTACGGCACGTCCTATCTGGAAATCTGTAAAGCCGTACACCTTTGCCGTGCGAAGCAAGTTCTTGTCGAGGGTATTGATGTTGCATTTCTTCATCTCCTCGTCAATATCAATGATATGCTTCAGCTTTTCAAGGAACCACTTGTCTATCTTTGTAAGCTCGTGTATCTCGTCAACGCTGTAACCCTTGTGCATAGCCTTTGATATCACAAAGACACGCTTGTCGGTAGGTTCACGTAGCGCAGCATCTATATTGTCTATCTTCAGCTCTTTGTTCTCCACGAAGCCGTGCATACCCTGACCTATCATGCGGAGTCCTTTCTGTATTGCCTCCTCGAAGTTGCGGCCTATCGCCATCACCTCTCCTACGGATTTCATTGACGAACCAAGTTCCTTGTCTACACCACGGAACTTACTCAAATCCCAACGAGGTATCTTGCAGACAACATAGTCGAGGGCTGGCTCAAAGAATGCGCTTGTAGTCTTTGTTACTGAGTTCTTCAGTTCAAACAATCCATAGCCCATACCCAACTTTGCTGCTACAAAAGCAAGAGGATACCCCGTAGCCTTTGATGCAAGAGCTGATGAGCGGCTCAATCGGGCATTTACCTCAATGACACGATAGTCTTCGCTCTTTGGGTCGAAAGCATACTGCACGTTGCACTCACCAACTATTCCGATGTGGCGGATAATCTTTATGGCAAGGGCACGGAGCTTATGATACTCTGAATTGGTAAGCGTCTGCGATGGAGCGATAACGATACTCTCACCTGTGTGGATACCGAGTGGGTCGAAATTCTCCATGTTACATACTGTGATACAGTTGTCGTAACGGTCGCGAACCACCTCATACTCTATCTCTTTCCATCCCTTCAAGCTCTTTTCTACAAGTACCTGAGGAGAGAACGAGAATGCTTTCTCTGCCAACTTATTCAGTTCTTCCTCATTGTCGGCAAAGCCTGAACCCAGTCCACCAAGGGCATAGGCAGCACGAATGATAACAGGATAGCCAAGTTCGGCTGCTGCCTTGCGTGTCTGTTCTATGTTCTCGCAAGCCTCACTCTTTATCGTCTTGACATTTATCTCATCGAGTTTCTCAACGAAGAGTTCACGATCTTCTGTGTCCATGATTGCCTGAACTGGTGTACCGAGAACCTTTACGTTATACTTGTCGAGCACTCCGCTCTTATATAGTTCCACTCCACAGTTGAGAGCTGTCTGACCACCGAATGACAACAGTATACCATCGGGACGCTCCTTCTCTATCACTCTCTCCACGAAATATGGCTGTACAGGAAGGAAGTATATCTGGTCAGCAACACCTTCTGATGTCTGCACCGTGGCGATGTTAGGATTTATAAGCACCGTCTCTACGCCTTCTTCGCGAAGAGCTTTCAATGCCTGCGAACCAGAATAGTCAAACTCTCCAGCTTCTCCAATTTTCAATGCACCTGAACCTAATAGCAGGACTTTCTTTATATTCTCGTCTTTCATTGTAATCTATGATAAATATGCGTTATAGAACAACATTACTTCAAGGAGTCGACAAACTTGTCAAACATAAATTCTGTATCTACAGGACCTGAACATGCCTCTGGATGGAACTGACTTGAGAACCAAGGATTCGTCTTATGACGTATTCCCTCGTTACTGCCATCGTTCATATTCACAAAGAGCTCTTCCCAGTCGCTACCGAGTGTTTTAGCATCTACGGCATAACCGTGGTTCTGACTCGTAACATAACAGTTGTTTGTTCCTACCATACGTACTGGCTGATTATGTGAACGATGTCCGTATTTCAATTTATATATACTTGCACCGCCAGCCTTAGCAAGCAACTGGTTGCCCATACATATACCGCATATCGGCTTTGTAGATAGAGACATCTGCTTGCGGATAATGTTTACAGCATCCTCACACATATCTGGGTCTCCTGGACCATTGGCAAGGAAGAGGCCGTCGAATTCCATATCGGTATAGTCGTAGTTCCATGGCACACGTATCACCTCTACCCCACGGTTTATGAGACAACGGATGATATTGTTCTTCACACCACAATCTACGAGTACTACCTTTCTACCCACTCCCTCGTTATAGCGGATAATCTCTTTGCAGCTTACCTTGTCTACAAAGTTTACACCTTCATAATGGGCTTCTGGTATATTGTCTGGCTCATCGTCAAACAATATCTTGCCCATCATCACTCCATGTTCACGCAATACTTTAGTTAGCTCTCGTGTGTCGATACCAGTTATTCCCGGCACATGCTCTCGTTTAAGCCAATCACCGAGAGACTCTACGGCATTCCAATGGCTGTATTGCTCGCTATAGTCTGCCACGATAATTGCCGAAGCGTATATCTTGTCGCTTTCCATAAATGTGGCAATGCCATTATTCTCCACCGTAAATGGAGGTACACCATAGTTTCCTACAAGCGGATAAGTGAGTGTCATTAACTGACCTGCATACGAAGGGTCGGTAAGACTCTCTGGATAGCCCATCATCGCCGTGTTGAACACGACTTCACCTGCCACTGGCTGGTCATAGCCGAATGACTTTCCATGAAATTTCGTTCCGTCTTCTAAGACTAAAGTTACGTTTCTCATTAAGTTTTTATTGTTATTTTGCCTTACGGCTGGTCATTATACGATTGTTGTTTAGGCGTGTTCTAAAAATTCCACGCATTATTAAATTATATTTTAGAACCCGCCTTTATTTTTTGTATTTGGATTCATAATAGTTTATGAATGCCTGATTAACGAGTTTTGTACCTCCTGGGGTTGGATAGTTTCCTGTGAAATACCAATCGCCTTTATGGTTTGGTATTGCAGTGTGTAATCCCTCTATCGACTGGAATACGAGTTCTACAGGAGTTTCCATTCCCTCTGGGCGCAACATCTCGATGATCTTCTCGTTTATCTCGTCAACTGTGAACGGCTTATATACTGCTCTTACGGCATTCTGCATCTCCATCTTCGGTTTCTCGAGCTGTAGTTTACAGTTATTGTAAGTTTCTTCGAGAATATTCTCCATACCACGCTCCTTCAGCAATTCTATAGTGGCACGGAATACGCAAAACTCTTCAAGCCTTGGCATATCTATTCCATAATAGTCGGGATAACGGATTTGTGGAGAACTACTTACCACCACGATTTTCTTTGGGTGCAAGCTATCGAGTATCTTTAGGATACTCTCCTTCAACGTTGTGCCACGTACGATACTATCGTCTATTATAACGAGGTTGTCTTCGTATGGTTTCAAGGAACCGTATGTTACGTCGTAGACATGAGAGGCGAGGTCGTTTCTCGAATTACCCTCGGTGATAAACGTTCTGAGTTTAATATCTTTCCATGCCACCTTCTCACTGCGTACATACTTGTTGAGTATCACCTCAAGTTCTTCTACCGTGGGCTTGTGGTCTAATTTTTGTATGCTTTCTACCTTTTGGTCGTTAAGATAACGCTTAAAACCTCCCAACATTCCATAGAAAGCTACCTCTGCCGTATTTGGTATGAATGAGAACACTGTGTGCTCCGTATCATAATCCACAGCCTTTAATATCGAGTCGGTTAATTGTTCACCGAGTTTCTTGCGTTCCTGATAGATATCGCTATCAGATCCTCTACTGAAATAAATCCTTTCGAAAGAGCATTTGCTATCGCCACGCTGTTCAAGGATGCGCTCCAAAGAGTCTTCGCCATTCTTATTTACAATTAGCGCACACCCAGGGTCAAGCTCATTGATGTCTTCACAGTTCAAGCCGAAAGTTGTCTGTAGAACAGGGCGTTCGCTTGCTACAACTAATATCTCGTCGTTCTTATACCAAAAGGCTGGACGTATACCCCAAGGGTCTCGCATAGCGAACATCTCTCCGCTTCCTGTCAGTCCACACATCACATAGCCTCCATCAAAGTCGGGCATAGTGGTTCTTAACACATTGCCCATCTTTACGTTATTGTCTATGTATTTTGTTATGTCGCGTCCTTTAAGTCCCTTTTCCTGTGCAAGAACGAAGTTTCTCTCTACCTCTCTATCAAGGCGATGTCCCATATATTCGAGAGTGATATAACTGTCGCTGTATATTCTTGGCGACTGTCCCATATCGACAAGCTTTTCAAATATATCTTCAATATTAGTCATATTGAAGTTTCCGCACAGGCATAGGTTCTTCGCTCTCCAGTTGTTTCTCCTCAAGAAAGGATGAACATAGGTAAGTCCTTTCTTTCCTGTTGTAGAATAACGCAAATGTCCCATATACAACTCACCAGCAAAAGGAAGATTCTTTCTTGCGTAGTCAACGTCGGCAAGTTGCTCTTTTGATAAAGCAGCAAAACGTTTCTGTGCATTTCCGAATATCTCTGTAATGGCATTGGCACCCTCTGCACGCTCTCTGAACATGTACTCGCTGCCTGGCTCAGCTTCAAGATTGACACATGCCATGCCTGCTCCTTCCTGACCACGATTGTGCTGTTTCTCCATCATAAGATACAGCTTGTTCAAGCCATACATCCATGTTCCATACTTTTGCTGATAGTACTCCAATGGCTTCAAGAGCCGTACCATAGCCACGCCACATTCATGCTTTAACGGTTCCATCGTAAAATTTGCGTTTATTTTATTTGTTTCTGAACAATTTTTATTACCTATATATTATATCAAAGGGCTTGCTCCTATGAAGGAGTAGCCCCATATTATGTTTCTAAACTATTCAACGGTAACAGACTTTGCGAGATTTCTCGGTTGGTCAACATCCTTACCTTTACACACGGCAACATGATAAGCCAAGAGCTGCAGAGGTATGGAGGCGATTAATGGTTCAAGACACTCTAATGTTTCCGGCATTTCTATCACCTCATCTGCTATCTTACTTATCGTATCGTCTCCTTTTGATACGAGGGCGATAATCTTACCTCGTCTTGCCTTTATCTCCTGAATATTGCTCACCACCTTCTTATACATATCATCGTGAGGAGCAATAACCACTACAGGCATATCAGAATCTATAAGGGCTATTGGTCCGTGTTTCATCTCGGCAGCTGGATAACCCTCGGCATGGATATAACTTATCTCTTTCAGCTTCAATGCTCCTTCCAAAGCCACAGGATAGCTGTATCCTCGTCCAAGATACAAGAAATTGTTTGCATAAGTGAACGTACGACTTAGCTCTGCTATTCTGTCATTATGCTCAAGCATCTTCTTTATCTTGTCTGGAATCTGACTTAATTCCTTTACGATATTTGTATATTGGTCTTCGGCTATAGTGCCTTTCTCTTTTGCAAGGGCAAGGGCAAGCATCACAAGCACCGTAACCTGTCCTGTAAATGCCTTTGTCGAGGCAACACCTATCTCTGGACCAACATGTATGTATGAGCCGGTGTCTGTTGCACGTGGTATGCTTGAGCCAATGGCATTGCATATTCCATATACGAAAGCTCCATTATCTTTTGCAAGTTTCACTGCTGCTAACGTATCTGCTGTTTCACCGCTTTGTGATACTGCAATAACCACATCGTCATTGTTTATCACAGGATTGCGGTATCTAAATTCACTTGCATATTCCACTTCTACAGGTATACGACACAACGACTCGATAATCTGTTTGCCTATCAATCCTGCATGCCATGATGTACCGCAAGCCACGATTATTATTCTCTTGGCTTTGAGAAGATGTTTCTTGTAGTCGATTACTGCACTCAGTGTAACGTTGTTTGCCTCTACGTTTACTCTTCCTCTCATGCAGTTCTCCAGACATTCTGGTTGATCGAATATCTCTTTCAGCATAAAATGTGGATAACCACCTTTCTCTATCTGTCCGAGTTCCAAATCCACCGTTCTTACCTCTGGCGAAATCTTACGGTTCTTATCGTTAATCACCTTCAGTTCTTCACCAAGACGCATCACTGCGATGTTGTCATCATCAAGGTAAACCACCTTGTCTGTATATTCGATGATAGGAGTGGCATCTGAACCGAGGAAGAATTCGTTATCGCCAATACCTATAACGAGCGGACTTTGCTTACGTGCTGCTATAATCTGGTTTTTCTCTCTCTTATCGAGTAGTGCTAAGGCGTATGCTCCTATCACCTGATGAAGGGCGAGTTGTACGGCAGTAAGCAGGTCTACATTCTTTTTCTCCTGTATGTATTCAATAAGCTGAACTACCACTTCCGTATCTGTATCCGAACGGAAATGTACCCCCTCAGCCATTAGCTTTTTCTTCAGGTCGGCATAATTCTCTATTATACCATTATGAATGATTGCAAGATTTTTGGATTCAGAATAATGAGGATGAGCATTTAGTGATGATGGCTCTCCGTGGGTTGCCCATCGTGTATGGGCTATTCCTACGGTTCCCGTTGTATCTTTGTCATTACAAAAGGCTTCAAGGTCTGCCACCTTACCCTTTGTCTTGTATACGCTCAGCTCTCCACTATCGTTTATCAATGCTGCTCCTGCACTATCATAGCCTCTATACTCAAGACGCTTTAAACCTTTGATGAGTATTGGATAAGCCTCTCTATGTCCTAAATATCCTACAATTCCGCACATACTTGAATAAAAAAAAGATTATTCCTTGAGATTAGTTTCTGAGGATATTAACAACAAGCGAAGCTACCGACGTTACTATTCCGATACCCGAAATCACCAAACTTGTACTCTGTCCGATTGAAGCGTTCTGTGCTTTCACTTTGTTTGGCTCTACTATGATAGCATCATTCTGCTGCAGATAATAGAATGGCGAATTGATAAGGTTGGCATCGTTAAGGTTTAGTCGGTATACCGATTTCTGTCCTGTTTCGTCTTCTCTTACGAGCATCACGTTATCACGCTTACCATATATCGTCAGGTCTCCTGCATTAGCGAGTGCCTGCAAGATACTTATCTTTTCTGTCTCTACAGTGAACTGTCCTGGACGTGCCACTTCTCCGAGTACTGAAATCTTGAAGCTTGACATCTTTACGTTTACAACTGGACTTTCAGACTCTGCCATATATGGCTTTATCTTATCGTGTAAAAGAGTTTCACACTCACGCTTTGTCAAGCCTGAAACCTTTACCATTCCTATTACGGGGAAGTTTATGTATCCATCGTTGTCTACAAGATATTGCAAAAGGCTTCCCTGACCGCTTCCTA
>CAVKAH010000028.1:0-18575 GCA_963654095.1 Oscillospiraceae bacterium | reverse complement strand
GCTGCAAAATTACAATCCTTGCCTTGTTTTCGCTTTACCAGAAATACTGCTTTCACTATACATTTTTCGGTTATCTATGGTAAATCTGTATAAAAGGGAAGAAAAGGCAATTTTTGATACACATTTTTGCAGGTGACCCGCTTATATGACAACTATTATATAGTTTGCAAAACCTTTCATGATAGCAATATTTTATACGTATAAGCCACGTTTTAAATAAATTCTGTGTACTTTTGCCCTGCCGAAAGGCAGACAACTTTATTTTTAACAAATTAATTAATTCAATGTACAACAACAAAAAAAGCACATCGGGTACGACGATGAAGTTTAAGCACTTCACACGTAAAGGTTATGCGCTCTTCGCTTGTCTCGGTAAGGAGGTGATTATAGGCACACTAAGTGTGGCTACACTCACACATGCCAAGGCAGACGGCATGAGCACAAAGCAGAACCTTACCGACAGAGACAGCGTGCGCACACACAGCGAAATCGCCCTCGATGAAGTGAGAGTTACTGGCTCTCGAGCACCGCTCACAAGAAAGCAGGCGGCAAGAATGGTTACTGTACTTGAGCAGAAAGAAATACAGGCTGCTCCCGTACAAAGTGTAAATGATCTACTAAAATACGCTGCAGGCGTAGACGTAAGACAACGCGGACCGATAGGTGCCCAAACCGACATCACCATCCGTGGAGGAAACCAAGAACAGATAACCATACTGCTCAACGGCGTTAACATCTGCGACCCACAGACTGGACATAATGCCTTCGACTTGCCAGTAGACATCTCCGATATTGAGAGAATAGAGATACTCGAAGGACCTGCAGGAAGAGTTTTTGGTACATCATCACTATTAGGAGCGATTAACATCGTAACAAAACAACCAACCCAAAACCACCTCTCTGCGCAAGCCAAAGCTGGAAGCTATGGCTATTTTGATGCAGGAGCAACCCTTGCACTTGCAAGCAACAAATTCACAAACACCGTATCAGCAAACTATACACGTTCCGACGGATATACCCGCAATAAGGCAGGCAAGTTGAACTCCGACTTTGATGGGGTAAAAGCTTTCTATCAGGGAACATTCACCGACAATGGAACTCGTGTGAGCTGGCATGCTGGACTTAGCAATAAGAACTACGGCTCAAACACCTTTTATGGCACAGGCTCAGACGACCAGTTCGAACACACACTAAAAACATTTACTGCCCTACAGGCAGATACTAAGTGTGGAGCCATACACCTACAACCCTCAGTATACTGGAATCGCAGTATGGATCGCTTCGAATATTTCCGTGGTCTCGACAACCAAGTGCCAGAGGGTGGAACATACGGAGTGGCATACAACTACCACCGAACAGACGTTTATGGTGTGAATCTAAACTCTTATTTCGACTGGACACTCGGACGAACAGCCCTGAGCGCAGAACTTAGGAACGAAGACCTCGTCAGTACCACACTCGGAGAAACCCTCGAACAGCCCAAACACATACACCACACCGACAGAGACTATACAAAGGGGCTGAACCGCACAAACATAAGTTTCTCGTTGGAACATAATATCTTGCTTGATCGCTTCACACTATCGGCAGGAATAGTGGCAGTAAAAAACTCCTGGAACCACATGAATATGCGAGTATACCCAGGCATCGACGCAAGCTATCGCATCGGCGACAACCTCAAGGTGTACGCATCATACAACACGTCGCTGCGTATGCCTTCAGCAACAGAACTCTACTATTCCGTGGGAGGGCACAAAGCAGACAAACGTCTTAAGCCCGAAGAGCTGCAAGCCTTAGAAGGCGGACTAAAACTGATGAGTCAAGGTGTACAGGCTTCGGCAAGCGTTTTCTACAATCACAGTAAGAATATGATAGACTGGATTTTGGATACCACAGAGGGAAGCGATGCCGTATGGCAATCTGTAAACTTCACGAAGATAAACACCCTCGGTGCGGAAGCTTCACTCGGACTGAAACTCAATTCTCTCATCCCTGCACAGCATCTGCTCAAGGCGTTGAACCTTTCATACGTTTACATGATACAGGACAAAGACGTACCCTCCAACATACAGAGTCGCTACACACTTGAATACCTGAGGCATAAATTCGTGGCAAACCTCGATATGAACATCTGGAAACAACTTGACCTCACACTCAAATATCGCTTCCAGAAACGCACAGGTTCGTTTACAAAGACCGACAGTCAGGGAAATGCCCAAGTGGTAAAATACAAGTCATACGGACTCATGGATGCCCGACTGGCATGGAACGCTGGGAAATACAAGATTTTTGCAGAAGCCAACAACCTGTTCAATACAACGTATTACGACTATGGTAGTGTGCCACAACCAGGCACATGGATTATGGCAGGAGCTGCCATAGACATAAACCTATAGAAAAAAGAAGACTTTGCCTCCTCACATTATATATATATGGTAGACAAATTATATATATGTGGTAGGCAAAGTTTTTTTTGACTAAATTTTGTATGCATACATTTTCTTTGTACCTTTGGACAAACTAAATACAATTCCCGCTATGGACGAAAAACAAAGAATCTTGCAGCTACGAAAAGAGTTGCATGAACACAACTATAAATATTACGTACAGAACCAACCCGAAATATCCGATCAGGAGTTCGACTTCCTCATGCACGAACTACAAGATCTTGAGGCAAAGCATCCAGAGCTACAAGACCCAAACTCGCCAACACAGAGAGTGGGCAGCGACCTGAACCACGAATTCCAACAAGTAGCCCACAAATATCCCATGCTCTCGCTCGCCAATACATACAATGAGCAAGATGTGGCAGACTGGTATAACAGTGTGAAGAAAGGACTAATGGGAGAAGATTTCGAAGTATGCTGCGAGATGAAATATGATGGACTGTCTATCAGCCTGACATATCGCGACGGAAAGCTGCAAAGAGGCGTAACCAGAGGCGATGGTGTGCATGGCGATGATGTTACGGCAAACGTAAAGACAATACGTAGTATTCCCCTTGTACTCACAGGCACAGGCTATCCGCAGGAGTTTGAAATAAGAGGTGAGATACTTATGCCGTGGGATGTTTTTGAACGACTCAATAAAGAGCGTGAGGCTGCAGAAGAACCGCTCTTCGCCAATCCAAGAAATGCAGCCAGCGGTACACTAAAAAGTCAGAAGTCAGCACTCGTGGCAAGTCGTCAGCTCGACTCATACCTATATTATATGCTCGGCGACACTCTGCCCTGCGACGGCCACTATGAAAATCTTGAAACCGCACGCCAATGGGGATTTAAGATAAGTCAGGGCATGAAGAAGGTGAAGACGCTGCAAGAGATATACGACTTTATAAACTATTGGAACAAAGAGCGAAAGAACCTTCCCGTGGCAACAGACGGCATCGTATTAAAGGTCAACTCCTTGCGACAGCAGCGCAACCTTGGATATACGGCAAAGAGTCCACGATGGGCGATAGCCTATAAATTTAAGGCAGAAAGAGCAACAACCGTGTTGAACGAAGTAAGTTTTCAGGTAGGTAGAACGGGAGCCGTTACCCCCGTGGCAAACATGAATCCCGTGCAGCTTGCTGGTACAATAGTTAAGAGAGCCACACTAAATAACGAAGATTTTATTAGAAGCCTCGACTTACATATTGGAGATTACGTGTATGTAGAGAAGGGTGGGGAGATAATACCTAAGATAGTAGGAGTAGATATCGAGCGTCGACCGATAATAGCACAACCCGTAAGGTTCATAACCCATTGTCCTGAGTGTGGTGCAAAACTCGTTAGATACGAAGGCGAAGCCGCATGGTATTGTCCAAACGATGCAGGATGTCCACCGCAGATAAAAGGCAGGATAGAACATTTTATCTCCCGAAGGGCGATGAACATAGACAGTATTGGTCCAGAAACGGTGGATGATTTCTATCGCCACGGACTTATCCATAATGTAGCAGACTTGTATACCATAGACGTGCAGCAGATAAACGGCGATGGAAGTCGTCAGAAATCGGCGATGAAGATAGTGAATGGTATAGAGGCGTCAAAGAAAGTGCCTTTCGAACGAGTAGTCTTTGCCCTCGGCATACGCTTTGTGGGAGAGACATCGGGTAAGCTTCTTGCACGCCATTTCAAGAATATCGATGCCCTGATGAACGCTACACTGCAGGAATTGCTCGAAATAGACGGTATCGGAGAGGTGATGGCAAAAAGCATTATCACGTTTTTCCATAACGAAGAGAACCTGCGCATCGTAGAACGACTACGCTCATACGGATTGCAGATGGAGCTTAGCAAGGAGCAAACGGAGTTGGCATCCAACACTCTGCAAGGCAAGAGCATCGTCATAAGTGGAGTTTTCCAGCATCATAGTCGTGATGAATACAAGCTTATTATCGAACAAAATGGTGGGAAAAACGTAGGTAGCATAAGTGGTAAAACATCTTTTATCCTTGCTGGCGACAATATGGGGCCATCAAAACTGCAGAAAGCAGAGAAGCTCGGCATCCCTATTGTGGGTGAAGACGAATTTCTGGAAATGATAAAAGTGTAAAAAGGCACAAAGAGTATATCCCTCAAAATAGAATTTAATAATGCGTGGACTTTTTAGAACACGCCGTTAGTTTATATGTCGACAACTTCTCCGTCGAAAGCTAATTCTACATGAGGTGGTAACAACTTGTTTACCTCCTCATGTAAACCAATATCATGACACATGTGGGTGAAGAATATGCGCTTGGCACTTGTCTTTTTTGCAAATGCCAATGCTTCATCAACAAGCATGTGTGAATGGTGCTCTTTTGTAAAGCGCAGAGCGTTAACCACAAGAACATCAATATCTTGCAGAAGACTAATCTCATGGTCGGGAATAGTCTTCATATCCGTAATATATGCAAGTTTACCTATCTTGTAGCCGAGGATGGGCAACTTGTCGTGCATCACTTGAAAGGGAATGACGCATAACTCGTTTACCTGCAACTCTTCATGCGGACGAATGGTGTGAAGACAAATCTTCGGTACCCCAGGGTACAAATGCTCTGCAAAACAATAGGGCACAGTTTGGCGAAGGCTCTTTTCGGATATAGGGTCGCAGTAAACGTTGATGTCGCCAAACTCACAGAAAGGGCGCACATCGTCAATGCCTCCAACGTGGTCATAGTGGGAGTGGGTGATGAGTATGGCGTCAATCTTACGGAAATCCTGTCGAAGCATCTGTTCCCTAAAGTCGGGACCACAGTCAATAAGGATTCTCGTATTATCAGTTTCAACCATAGCAGAACACCTCAGTCGGCGGTCATGTAAATCCTTGCTTGTACATACCTTGCATGAGCAGCCAATCGTTGGTACTCCGACAGATGTTCCTGTGCCGAGAAATGTAAGTTTCATGTAGAGTTAGATGATGTTTACCTCTGGGTGTATATCAATACCGAACTTCTCCTTAACATCCTTGCGGATATGTTCGCAAAGAGCTACGATATCGTTACCTGTGGCACCGCCTTTGTTTACCAATACGAGAGCCTGCTGCGAGTGGACACCAGCCTTTCCGAGCGACTTACCCTTCCATCCGCATTGGTCAATCATCCATCCAGCAGGAATCTTCTCGTGGTCAGCATCAACAGTATAGTGGGGCATCTCAGGGTATTTTTCGAGCAGCTCATTGTATTTCTCCATACCCACAACGGGGTTCATGAAGAAACTTCCAGCGTTTCCCTCAACCTTTGGGTCGGGGAGTTTGGCATTGCGTATGTTTATTATAGCCTGTCGGAGCTGCATCGCAGTAGGGTGGGAGATACCCTCTTTGTCAAGTTCCTTGTGGATATTGCCGTAGTCGAGATGAGGCGTGAAAGTTGTTG
This sequence comes from Oscillospiraceae bacterium, assembly GCA_963654095.1. Taxonomy (GTDB): domain Bacteria; phylum Bacteroidota; class Bacteroidia; order Bacteroidales; family Bacteroidaceae; genus Prevotella. The sequence goes on along the minus strand of CAVKAH010000028.1, from coordinate 12,736 downwards.
ATAGGCGGTAGGTAACGTAAGTAATCAGATATTTATTCTTCCATTCGTTCTTGAATTTACTCTGTCGGTAGCTATATTCACACTCCTCGTTAGTGAAGAAGCAAGCCTTGCCTGTGGCAATCTCTATAGCTTCCACTTTATAGATAATATCTTTTACTTCAGCACCATAAGCTCCGATGTTTTGTACTGCCGAAGCTCCCACTTCGCCAGGTATGAGCGACAGATTCTCCATTCCGTACCATCCATGCTCGACGCAATAGTTCACCACATCGTCCCATGTCTCCCCGCTTCCGCATCTTACGAATACGCCACCGTCAACAAAGGTAGCGTTGATGCCTTTTATGGCAGAGTGTACCACATTACCAGGAAAGTCTTTGGTAAGCAACAGATTGCTCCCTCCGCCGATAATAAGCAACGGCATATCGGTGTTATGCAGTATTGTGGCAGTATCCTTAGCTTCTGTCATAGAAGAATATTCTATGAAGCGACTGCATTTAGCACTAATGCCAAAGGTGTTATGTGTGGTTAAGTCGTAATCTCTAAAATCTTTCACTTTCTTTTATGCTTTAATAGTAAAACGATTAGATGCTATCAGATTTATTCCGATAGCTTAGTCAGTCGCCATTCCTTGCCCTTGCGCACAAAGGTTAGTTCCATCTCCATACCATTGGCGATGCCACGCATAACGAGAATTTTCTGGTTGCTCTGTGTGTAGCTCTGTCCATACATTATATTATATATGAAGTTTGCTGGCAACTCAGGGGCAAATGCTGGCCATGTTTCAGGATCGATATCGCCAGTCATAGTGCTAAAGTCATCGTCGGGGTCAGGTCCAGAAAAGTGGATAGGATTATTAAGATGCTTTGCTTGATATGCAGAGTCGGTGGCGAATTTCTGGTAGAAATCAAGGAAAGAAGCATTGTTGTTCTGATACATAGCTCCCGTGTTCACCTCAACAAGCATCCACTGACCATTGATGCGGTTGAATACATATTGCTTTACCTTCTTGCGCTTTAGATAAACTTTCTCAACCACAACATGACTTATCGATGTGTCTTTAACAAGACTCATCTGCTTGCGGTTGTCGAAGATAAGGGTGTAATAGCCTTGGTTCATGAAGAAATGCTCCATCTTCCAGTTAGCTTTCTGCAACTGCTTTTCCGTTTTCCCATTTACAACCTTAAGCGGAAATTGTATTCTGCTGTATTGTAGCTTTCTGCTGGCAGCAAAGTTGAAGATGAAATCATCGAACAACTCGTCGGCTGCCTTAGGCATAGGCTGCTCTGTGATAAGTTGTTCAAGAGTGTCGGCAGCTGTTGTGTCGGTAGAATCAGAAATGATGGAGTCTGCTCCATCGTTCTTTTTTTCGGTGCATCCCGTTGTTGTCCACATCATAAGGGCTAATGTGATGACAACAAATAAAAATCCTTTTCTCATTTTCTCATACTAAGATATACTCTTATGTATTATGGCATGTTCTAAAAAATTCCACGCTTTATATTTACTCTCAAATTTGCACAAAAGTACATATTTATTTTTATACATTGCAAATTATTAGATTAATTTTTTTTTGTTATGTGGCAAAAGTCTTGATATGTATATCTGTATAGCATGGAGAGCTTTTCGGAAATGGGTGATGATAAAGCAAATAGCAAGAGCAGATTAAAGAGCAGATTAAGAATGTGGTAAGAGTAAATAAATAGACTATTATGCACGTTTCTCAAAAAAATACAGTAATTTTGCTCCCGATTTGGCTATATGCCATTGAATAACAAGTCTTTTGCATACAAACTATTATATGCAAAGGTGGTATAAACAACGGAAAGAAAAAGAAAAATCTAAGTTTTTAGACATGATACTTGACAAGATTGCAAGCCTCCTTCAGGAGGTAAAAGAGATGAAAGCAACCAATGCTGAAGATATAGAGGCACTACGCCTGAAATATCTCAGCAAGAAAGGTGAGATTAATGCCGTAATGGCAGATTTCAGAAATGTGGCTGCTGAACAGAAAAAAGAAGTGGGCATGAAGATTAACGAGCTTAAACAGACTGCCCTAGAGCGACTGAATGCTCTGCGCGACACCCTTGAAACAAAGGAAGAAAGCAGTCAGAGCATCGACTTAACGAGAACTGCCTATCCGATAGAAGTAGGCACTCGTCATCCGCTCACTATTGTAAAGAACGAGATTATAGATATCTTCTCACGTATGGGATTTACTCTTGCTGATGGTCCAGAGGTGGAAGACGACCTGCATGTGTTCACCAAGATGAACTTTGCTGCAGACCATCCAGCACGTGATATGCAAGATACTTTCTTCGTGGAGCAGAACCCTAACGATGTAACAAAGAATATCCTTTTGCGTAGCCATACTAGTTCGGTACAGGCACGTGTGATGGAAAACTCACAACCACCAATCCGTATTATTTGTCCGGGACGTGTTTATCGTAACGAAGCAATAACAGCACGTGCTCATTGCTTCTTCCATCAGATAGAAGGATTATATATTGACAAGAATGTATCGTTTACTGACTTGAAGCAAGTCCTGTTGACATTTGCACGTGAGATGTTCGGTGCAGATACGAAGATACGTCTTCGTCCAAGCTATTTCCCATTCACAGAACCAAGTGCAGAGATGGATATCTCTTGTCATATATGTGGCGGTAAGGGCTGTGGCTTCTGCAAACATACCGGTTGGGTGGAAATCCTCGGTTGCGGAATGGTAGATCCTAACGTTCTTGAACTATGTGGCATAGATAGCAAGGTATATTCTGGTTATGCCTTCGGACTTGGCGTGGAGCGTATCACTAACTTGAAATATCAGGTTTCCGACCTACGTATGTTCTCTGAAAACGATGTGCGCTTCCTTGAGGAGTTTGAATCAGCAAACTAAAAAGCATTTGCTTTCTTAATGAAATCTTAGTAGTCGTAACTTCAGACTACTATATATAAATACGAAACGGATAAAACTAAACATCCCCATCGATAATCTAATTTATTGATGGGGATGTTTGGTTTATTATAAAGTGTTTAATTCTTCTTTAAGGTCGTCTTTAGCAGAGTCGTTAAGAACGTATTTAGGAGAGTCGCCATATTTGTTTGGACCGATATTGCTATCGAGAAGACAGAAAATAAAGATGACAATACTCAATATGAAGGATATTGTAAATGGGATGAGCAATACAGGACTCATCAAAATTCCTATCAACTCATTTGGATTAGCATTAACGCTCTGTGTAATATCGTAAAAGCCGCTTGCGTACATATATATCACAATAAAGATGCCGCAGATAACGTTAATGTATTCAAGAATAGCACTTTTGTTAGTGTCTTGCAGGCGTCTTACCGTTACAGCCACTCCCATAAGGCTGATAATAATAGATACAATCGTGGTGGCAAGTGGCATGTTCCCAAAGACGAAGCTTGCTATCAGATTTACTATAACTACAGCAAGAGCGAACCACCAGTATTCAGAACGGCGAGCACGACCCTTTACATTTGTAAGATTGTTCAATACTTTTTTTACAGCCTCCCCAAAACCAAGTTTCGGTGTGGCTACATAATTTGCATAATTGTTCATAATCGAATTGTTTTATGTATAAATAATGTTATAGTTGCAAATATACTTATTTATTATCTAATAATGTACATCTAAGAGGGTAAAATTGATAAATACGTATTATTATCCACGGTATATTCAAAAAGGGTAGATAATTGCATAAATTCTTGCAATAATGTATAAATACACTTTGGTATATAATAAATATACTATAACTTTGCTGCCAATTTGTTTAAGGCGTGTTCTAAAAAATTCCACGCATTATTAAACTCATTTTGACGGATATACTCTTTGTGTCTTTTTGCTTTTATCCGGCATCTTTTTCATCTTTCTTCAGTCGCATAGCCCGCTATGTCTCTTTCAGAAAGATAGAAAAATCTGCTCGACTAAAATACAAGAATACATCAATAGTAATTTTTAGAACCCGTCTTAAAATTAGTGATTGTTTGAATAAAAATACGTTTTAGAGTAGATTATATATGGAGAAGAATAAGCATAATTTGTTATTAAAGAAACGTCCGTCGGCACGTCTTTCGTTGCTCCCTATAGCGGTGCTTGTTGTCATGCTGGTTTTTACGATTAGAGAATTTGGGAGCGACTCCTTAGGAGGTGCCAGTCAGATAACCCTGCTTACGGTTTCTGCCTTCTGTGTTCTTGTAGGAATGGCGTATCTACATGTGCCTTGGTCGAGTTTCGAGAATGCGATAACAAAGAATGTTGCAAGCGTTTCGAGTGCGCTGATAATACTGTTGCTGATAGGCGCACTAAGTGGAGCGTGGATGCTGAGTGGTGTTGTGCCTACATTAATATATTATGGACTGCAGATTATCCATCCAGATATATTTCTTGCCTCTACCTGTGTGATATGCGCATTAGTTAGCTTGATGACAGGAAGTTCATGGACAACGATAGCCACGATTGGTGTTGCGCTGATGGGAATAGGTAGGGCGCAGGGTTTTTCGGAAGGTTGGATAGCAGGAGCTATAATATCGGGTGCATATTTCGGCGATAAGATTTCTCCTCTCTCAGATACCACCACGCTGGCTTCGAGTGGAGTGGGGGTAACGCTTTTCGACCATATTAAATATATGCTTATAACCACCGTGCCATCTATAGCTATTGCTGTTTTGGGCTTTTTGATTGCAGGTTTTCTGTATGATACCAGTGGCACGAATGATGTAGCGACATTCACGTCGGCTCTTCAGATGCGTTTCAACATAACGCCGTGGGTACTTGTCGTGCCAGTTGTTACGGCAGTACTGATAGTAAAGCGTGTTCCGCCAGTTATAACACTGTTCCTTTCTTCATTGATAGCAGTAGGTGTTGGATGTATTTTTCAGCAAGATGTGTTCCGTGAAATTGACCCATCGCTATTTCGTGCAGCTATGAAGAGCGTATATGGCAGTACGGCTTTGCATACCGACAATGCCGTCCTCTCGGAACTTATCTCTACACATGGCATGGCAGGAATGATGGACACTATATGGCTTATCATCTGTGCTATGTGTTTTGGAGGTACAATGTCGGCAGCTGGTTTTGTGGGTGGTATAACGCGCTTGTTTATACATTTAGTGAAGGGCAGGACATCGCTCGTTGGATGTACTGCTGCTACTGGCGTGATGATAAATATAGCCATAGCCGATCAGTATCTGTGTATATTGCTTACGGGAAATATGTTTAAGGATGTATATGACAAACAGGGTTATGAACGCCGACTGTTAAGTCGTACTACTGAAGACAGCGTAACCGTTACGTCTGTGCTCGTGCCTTGGAATACGTGCGGTATGACACAGAGCACGGTGCTTGGCGTGTCTACCTTCACATATCTACCATATTGCTTCTTCAATATCCTATCGCCGATAATGAGTGTTATAGTGGCTGCGTTAAACTATAAGATATTCAAGAAGAAAGATATTCCTGAAACGGAGAACTAAAAGATACAACTTTTGGCATATAAGTCCAACTTTTGCATTTGCAGAATATAGCTGGCTATCTGTAATGTAATACTTGGGTGTCGATAACGTTATATCTGAGTATCGATAAAGATACACCTAAGCATTGATAAAGATACACCTAAGCACTCGTTAAGGTAGGCGACAAACGATAAATATCAACAAAAACAAGGCGACAGCAATTTATTTGCGTCGCCTTGAATATAGGGTAATGATTGGTTATCTCTTGAATTTTCGGTATAACTTCCATGCGAAAATAGCACCGTCAAGTACTCCGATGCTGGTGCTCATCATACTCTGAAGGTTGAAACCCTTCTTCTTTGACTTGCGCTCAGGCTGGAATATGTCGTTCCATAATACTCCCATTTCTTTCTGATCCTTACGGATGTCTTTAAGAAGCTCAGCCTTGCGGTTGCTGATGTCGTCGAGAGATTTGTAGTGAGTACGGTTGTCTATATTGTTTGCCATAGTTTAATTCTCCATTAATTTTAATTCTCCATTAATAAGGTGGTAAGAAATTTAACAAGAGGCTTCTCTATCAGCTGTTTCTTAAACAGCATGAAGATTATAAATGCGGCAAAATAGAAGATTCCTGCTATGCAGAACGCCCATGCGTACCCCACTATATTGGCTAAAGCCACAACGGCAGCAAGAGATAAGAATATCAGTACGAGGATGATAATCAGCGACAATACGGCAACAATGATAAGTGCCGTTACCAATCTCACGGTTTTATCTATAGCACCAAGTTTGATATATTCGCCCTGAAGCTTTAGATAATGGCGCAAAATCTCTACGAGTTTGCCTATGATATTAATATTTTTGTCGCTTGAAAACATACCTTTCAGTATTTTTGTTAAACCTCTTCAGGAGCTGTAGCGTCAGTGATATCGTCAGCCAAGTCGCCCATTTCCTTGCGTGTTAGCTTAATGCTATGGCGTTTGCAGAAGTCATCAATGGCATCTGTAATCTTTTCTCTTGTGTCAGTTCCCTTCTCTGGAGCAAGAAGAATTCCGAGAGCTGTACCAGCAATAGCACCACCGAGGAAAGCTCCAATGTAACCTAATGTTTTCATAATCTTCGATATTTTAAATTAAACAATAATTTATTCTGTAAGCAAATGTACACTTTTTCCATGTTATAGCAATACTTTTTCTTGCTTTTTTTACTGTAAAGAGCATGTTTGTGGTCATTTAACAAACTTTATGTGCCATATATTCCTCATTTATCCTTATTTTATGTATCTTCGCAAAGATTTTTATTTTAGCATGTATAACATTTTTAATTCAATAAAATCGAATATGAAGAAATATTCTATAATCTGTGCAGGATTGCTGCTTGCTGTAGCTTTTACAAGTTGTGGCTCATCAGAGAAGGCTTATCGTAAGATGTATGAGAAATCTCAAGCTGCAGATGCAGCTAACAATAATAGTCAGGAACAGGCTACAGAGGAAGTGGCTGTTGTTACTCCAGTAGTAGAGAAGCCAGCAACGGAAACTGTTGTTGTTGACAATTCAGATAATGTTCCTGTACGTCAAGGTAAATATTCTGTAGTAAGCGGTGCAGGACTAAAGAGTTTTAGTGTTGTAGTAGGCTCGTTCTCTGTTCAGGCAAATGCAGAAGGTATGCAGAGCCAGCTTAACAGCAAAGGCTATGCTGCTCAGGTGGCATACGATGCTTCCACAAGAATGTATCGTGTAGTTGCTTCTACATTTGATACAAAGAATGAAGCTGTGCAGAGCCGCAATCAGTTGAGAGGACAATATCCTGATGCTTGGTTGCTCTACAATAACTAATCGCTGTTGTGAGTAGAATATTAGCAATTGACTACGGAAAGAAACGTACGGGGCTTGCCGTAACAGACCCTATGCAGATAATTGCAAATGGGCTTGCAACGGTGCCAACGGCGGAACTTTATGATTTTCTCGTAAAGTACACGCAGACAGAACAGGTGGAACTGATAGTGATGGGAGAGCCAAAACAACCTAATGGCGAGCCAAGCGAGAACCTTGCCAGAATAAAAGAGTTCGTGGCGAGATGGAAAAAGCGTCAGCAAATCCCCGTTGTTTATTATGACGAGCGTTTCACATCCGTATTGGCACATAAAGCCATGCTCGATGGCGGACTTGGAAAAAAGGCAAGACAAAACAAGGCACTGGTTGATGAAATCAGTGCCACTATAATATTGCAAAGTTATTTGGAATCAAAAAGATGATATTACCTATATATATATATGGACAACCAGTGCTCAGAAAAGAGTCTGAGGATATACCAGTTGACTATCCTAATCTAAAAGAACTTGTGGCAAATATGTTTGAAACCATGGAAGAGTCTAATGGTGTAGGACTTGCTGCTCCTCAGATAGGGCTGAACATTCGTGTTGTAGTAATAGATTTGGATGTTCTTTCAGAAGATTTCCCTGAATACAAAGGCTTCAAGAAAGGATTTATAAATCCACATATCCTTGAGTATGATGATACCAATACAGAGAGTCTTGAAGAAGGATGCCTCTCCCTGCCTGGTATCTCAGAGAAGGTAACACGTCCCACAAGAATACATGTGCAGTATCTTGATGAAAACTTGCAACCGCATGATGAATGGGTAGATGGATATCTTGCCCGTGTGATGCAACATGAGTTTGACCATCTTGATGCAAAGATGTTCATAGACCATATTTCTCCGTTGCGTAAGCAACTTATAAAAAGCAAGCTCAAAGCACTTTTGCAAGGTCGTTACCGTTGTAGCTACCGTACAAAGGCAGCAAGAAGATAAAACAAATGCGCAAAGTCTTCATAATATCATTATTGTTCGCATCCACACTTACTCTGAAAGCCCAGTATAATACAGATAGGTTGATAAGAGTGGGGCAGAGTGCGCTATATTATGAAGACTATGTGCTTTCTATACAGTATTTTAGTCGTGCCATAGCTGCAAAGCCTTATCTATATGAACCTTGGTTCGGTAGGGGAGAGGCAAAGTTTCGCCTTGACGATTATGTAGGAGCTGAGGCAGATTGTACCGAAGCGATAAAGCTAAACCCATATATCCCTGTGTTGTTCGAGCTGCGAGGTCTGTGTAGAATCCGTCAGAATAACTTTAAAGGTGCTATTGCGGATTACGACAAGACTATAGAATACGAACCAGACAACAAGAGCTTGTGGTACAACCGTGTGCTCTGTCGCATAGAAGATAAAGACTACGACAAGGCGAATGAAGATTTACAGCAGATGATGAAGCGATGGAGTAGCTATTCACAGGCTTATTCTCTAAAGGCGGAACTATGTCTGCAGCAAAAGGATACTATAGAGGGTGCAAAATATTTAGATAAGAGTCTTGAACTGAATCCGTATGACGGAGAGTCATGGGCAATGCGTTCCATGATAAGTCTGTCGCAGTCAAAATGGCGTGATGCCGACCAACAACTATCCAAGGCAATACACCTGAAGCCAACAAACGCCAATTATTATGTAAACCGAGCCCTTGCCCGTTATAATATAAATAACCTGCGTGGTGCCCTTGCCGATTATGATAAGGCAATAGAATTGGAGCCAAACAATTTCCTTGCTCATTACAACCGTGGACAATTACGTGTTCAGGTGGGAGACGACAACCGTGCTGTAAGCGATTTCGACTTTATTATAAACCTTGAGCCGGGTAATGTGATGGCAATATATAATAGGGCGTTGCTTCGTGAGCGTATTGGAAATATCCGTGGAGCGATAGCCGATTATACAAAACTGATAGAACAATTTCCGAATTTCTGGGTAGGGCTATCAAACCGTGCACGCTGTTATCGTAAGATAGGTATGACGGCAAAGGCTGAAATTGATGAATTTAAAATCTTTAAGGCTCGTACAGACAAGTCAAATGGCTTTCAGCCACGTTGGAGCAAGAGTAAGGTGCGCAGCGTAAGAAAGCGTAGCGAAATAAATTTCGATAAGTATAATCAGCTTGTTGTTGATGACAAAGCAAACGTAGGGCATGAATATGAAAATGCTTATCGTGGTAAGGTGCAGAACCGCAAAGTAGACATTGACTATATGCCGATGTTTCAGCTTTCGTACCTGCAATATTCCAATGGCGTAAAGTCATACGTTGCATCAGATAAGAGTGTGGATGAATTCAACAAAAATATTGGTCGTCGCACTACATCCAATGGACAATATTCTACGTTACAGATATCCTGCAATCCAAAGAGTCTTGACGAACAGACAACAAAGTCGTATTTCAATTTAATAGACTCTTTGTCGCAGCAGATACAGCAGTCAAGAGATTTGCGCAAAGACAAGGAAATGCTAATTCAAAGAGCTGTGGCATATAGTGTGGTACAAAACTATTATGATGCAGAGAACGACCTCTCGGCATATCTTCAGGTTGACAGTATGTCGTCGCTTGCATATTGGCAGAGAGCTGTATGTCAGTCGATGATGGAGGACTACGATAAATCACAAGGAAACAAACAGCAATTCAAAGACCTCCGTGTGCTTGGCGACATTAATAAGGCAATATCTCTTGATGCCAACAATGTATACCTTTATTATAATAGAGCAAATGTATATGCTTCACAAAAGAATTATGAAAAGGCGATAGCCGACTATACTAAGGCTATTATGCTCGACCCTCGTCTTGCTGAGGCATATTATAACCGAGGACTTGCCTATATCAATTCCAACAAAAAGGAACTTGGAATAAAGGACTTGAGCAAGGCTGGCGAACTCGGACTTATAAATGCTTATGGAGCAATAAAGAAATATAGTGGCAAAACGACAACAGGTAACAAATAAATTCATTCAAATGCAAATGCCATATACGTTTATATGGCAATATTAGCGGCAATTCTTTCTTGTTTACGATATAAAGTATTAATTTTGCAAACGTAAACTAATCGCGGGTATTTGTATCGCTCGCTAAAAACAAAACATATTATGATTAAAATCACATTTCCAGATGGTTCTGTTCGTGAGTATGAACAGGGCGTAACTGGCTTGCAGATTGCAGAAAGCATTTCGCCAGCTTTGGCTCGCAACGTATTGGCTTGCGGTGTAAATGGTGAAACAGTAGAGTTGAACCGTCCTATCAATGAGGATGCAAATGTAACATTGTACAAGTGGGAAGACGAAGAAGGTAAGCATGCCTTCTGGCACACATCAGCCCATTTGCTGGCAGAAGCTCTCCAGGAGTTGTACCCTGGCATTCAGTTCGGTTTCGGACCAGCAGTCGAAAACGGATTCTTCTATGATGTTATGCCTAAAGACGGCGTAGTAATCAAGGAGAGTGATTTCGATAAAATCGAGAAAAAGATGAAAGAACTCGCATCTAAGGATGAGGCTCTCGTTCGTAAGGAAGTCTCGAAGGCAGATGCACTCAAGGAGTTTAAGGCAGATGGTCAGGAGTACAAGTGTGAGCACATTGAGCAGGATCTTGAAGACGGAACCATTACAACCTATACTCAGGGTAGCTTTACAGACCTTTGCAAGGGCCCGCACCTTGTAAGCACAGGAGCTATTAAAGCTATAAAGATAACAAGCGTGGCTGGAGCTTTCTGGCGTGGAGATGCCAAGCGTGAGCAGATGACACGTATCTATGGTATCACATTCCCAAAGAAAAAGATGCTCGACGAGTATCTCGTAATGCTTGAGGAGGCAAAGAAGCGCGACCATCGAAAGATTGGTAAGGAGATGGAACTGTTTATGTTCTCAGAGCGTGTAGGTAAAGGACTTCCTATATGGCTACCAAAAGGTACACAGTTGCGTCTGCGTTTGCAGGAGTTGCTTCGCAGCTTACTCAAACCATACAATTATCAGGAGGTAATCACACCTGGAATAGGTGGCAAGAGTCTCTATGTTACATCTGGACACTATGCCCACTATGGTAAGGATGCTTTCCAACCAATACATACTCCAGAGGAAGACGAGGAATATATGCTAAAGCCAATGAACTGTCCTCACCACTGCGAGATTTATGCTCGCAAACCTCGTTCATACAAAGACCTGCCATTGCGTATAGCAGAGTTCGGAACAGTGTTCCGCTATGAAAAGAGTGGAGAGCTTCACGGACTAACACGTGTTCGTACATTCACACAGGATGATGCCCATATCTTTGTTCGTCAGGATCAAGTGAAGGCTGAGTTCGAGAATGTAATCGACGTTATCCTCAAGGTATTCAAGATTTTCGGTTTCGAGAATTACGAAGCTCAGATATCACTCCGTGATCCTAAGGACACAGAGAAGTATATCGGTAGTGATGAGGTATGGGAAGAGAGCCAGAACGCTATCCGTGAGGCATGCAAGGAGAAAGGTCTCAACTGCCGTGAGGAAGAGGGTGAGGCTGCATTCTATGGTCCAAAGCTCGATTTCATGGTAAAAGACGCTATCGGTCGTCGTTGGCAGCTCGGTACAATTCAGGTAGACTATAATCTACCAGAGCGTTTCAAGCTTGAGTATACAGCAGAAGACAACTCAAAGAAAATACCAGTGATGATACACCGTGCGCCATTCGGCTCGTTGGAACGTTTCACGGCAGTGCTTATTGAGCATACAGCAGGACATTTCCCACTGTGGCTAACTCCAGACCAAGTGGCAATCTTGCCTATTTCTGAAAAATACAACGAGTATGCACGGCAGCTCGCCAAGTATCTTGACGGCGAGGGCGTTCGTGCTAAGATAGATGACCGCAACGAGAAAATAGGACGTAAGATTCGCGACAACGAGATGAGGCGAATTCCTTATATGCTTGTTGTCGGTGAGAAGGAGCAGGCAGACGGCACTGTGGCTGTACGTAAGCAAGGTGGCGGCGATCAGGGCGTTATGAGCAAAGAAGATTTTGCCAAGAAGGTAAAAGACGAAGTTGCAGAGATGCTTAAGGCTCTTAACGATTAATTCAAGTCGTAAAAAATAGACATCAAATTATAGGGCATGCTTAGGAACGATAAAAGAGTTTCTGAGCATGCCTTTTCTTGTCGCCGTATTTATAAAGTGGTGAAAATAAACCACTTCTGTGATATTTATCCCCGCATTTTAGCAAAAAAAATAAAATAAATTTCCGTATGCCGTCAAAAACTCGTATATTTGCAAGCCTTTTATAATGAATGGTTGAAATTATACATATTAATATCTATATATAAGAAATGACAAAAGCAGAAATAATAGACGAGATTGTAAATTCAACAGGTGTTGCTCGCAAAGACGTTACAATGACCGTTGAAGCCTTCATGGAATCGGTAAAAAAT
>CAVKAH010000027.1:0-18588 GCA_963654095.1 Oscillospiraceae bacterium | reverse complement strand
AAATCTGTAAAACAATCATTTGTTTATTAAAACGATGCAAAGGTAAGTATTTTTTCAATACGTTGTTCTCTTTTTTAGTGTTTTTTTTGCCATTATTTTGTAACTTTTTTATAACGACTTGTATATCAGTAAGATATAAGATACTATATAGTGTTAAATAAAGTAAATCTTTTATTGTGTGCCTTTACAATTTACTTAAGCTCCCAATATTTAAACATAAAAATGCTTATGAATTGCATAAAAATTATATAAAAACAAGTGGTTTTTGTATAGTTTCAAATTCGGTTAACTACTTTTAGATATGGCAAGCTACATCTCCATAAAACAAAATTAAACTGGTTTATTTTGTTTTATATACGATTTGCACTACCTTTGCACTACTATAAGTGTCATGCTTTATATATAATAAGGTATATGTGATTATATATAATAAGGTATATATGATTATATATAAAAGGTGTGCATGGTAGAAATGAATTCTTAAAATAGCAAACAAACAATTCTATGATAGATTCTTCAGTTTTCCAAGGTAAGAAAGCCGCATTCTTTACTCTTGGCTGTAAACTCAACTTCTCTGAAACATCCACGTTTGGAAGACTACTCTCAGATATGGGAGTTCAAACGGTGGAAGATGGCGAAAAGGCTGATATTTGTCTGATTAATACCTGTTCTGTTACAGAGGTGGCAGACCATAAGTGTCGTCAGGCTATACATCGCATGGTGCGCCAGCATCCTGGAGCGTTTGTAATCGTTACGGGTTGTTATGCCCAACTTGAGGCTGAGACGATAAGCAAGATAGACGGTGTGGATCTTGTTCTTGGGGCTAACGAGAAGGCAAACCTAATTCAGTATCTGTCTGATGCATGGACTACTTCACAAGAAGACTCCATTTTGTGTGCTGACAATGCACTTCATAAGCACTATTCCGTAAAGACAAAAGAGATAAAGACATTTGCTCCGAGTTGTTCGCGTGGTAATCGTACTCGCTATTTCCTGAAAGTTCAGGATGGTTGCGATTATTTCTGCACCTATTGTACTATACCTTTTGCACGCGGATTCAGTAGAAATCCGTCAATTGCCTCTCTTGTAGAACAAGTAAAACAGGCTGCGGCAGAAGGTGGAAAGGAGATTGTGCTTACGGGAGTTAATATTGGCGACTTCGGAGCAACTACAAATGAAAGTTTTCTTGATCTCGTAAAGGCTCTCGATCAAGTGGAGGAGATAAAACGCTTTAGGATAAGCAGTCTGGAGCCAGACCTTTTGTCTGACGAACTCATAGAATACTGTGCTCATAGCCGAACTTTCATGCCACACTTCCATATTCCTCTACAAAGCGGGTCGGATGCCGTACTTAAACTGATGCACCGCCGTTATGATTCAGCCCTTTTTGCGCATAAGATAAATCTTATAAAAGAGTATATGCCAGATGCTTTTATCGGTGTTGACGTTATGGTTGGTACGAGAGGGGAGACACCTGAGTATTTTGAAGAGACATATAATTTCCTTGATTCTCTTGATGTAACACATCTGCATGTATTCCCTTACTCTGAGCGTCCAGGTACGGCAGCATTACGAATTCCGTATGTTGTCGCAGATAAAGACAAGAAGCAACGTACTAAACGACTACTTGAAATGTCGGACGTTAAGCAGCATGCTTTCTATTCTAAATATATTGGTACTGATGCAGAGGTACTTTTTGAAAAGGCGCCTAAAGGAAAGGCGATGCACGGCTTTACAAAGAATTATATACGTGTGGAACTTCCTGCAGCATTGTCTTCTGCAGAACTCGATAATCAGCTTATGATGGTTCGTTTGGGAGACTTTAATCATGATAAGTCTGCATTAAAATGTAGCATCCTTTAACCTATCTCTTAGGCAAAACTGTTAATTTGAATAAGAAAAGATGGACAAGGTAGCGATTGTTATATTAAACTGGAATGGAGAAAAGATGCTCAAGGAGTATCTTCCGTCGGTGTTAAAGTTTTCTGTTGACGATGGTGCGGCTGTCTATGTGGCAGACAATGCTTCAACCGACGGCTCTATACTCTTGTTGAGAGAACATTTCCCACAGGTACATATCATACAGTTTGAAAAAAACTGGGGCTTTGCCGAAGGATACAACAAAGCTCTTGAACAGATTGATGCCGAACTCTATGTCCTTCTAAATAGTGATGTAGAGGTAACCCACCATTGGCTTACGCCACTTATAGAATTTATGGACAACCACTCAGACGCAGCGTTCTGTCAGCCCAAACTATTGTCGGAGCATAACAAAGATGCCTTTGAATATGCAGGAGCTGCGGGAGGCTATTTGGATAAATACGGGTATCCGTTCTGTCGCGGACGCATCTTTAATGATGTGGAAGATGATAACGGACAGTATGATAATGTAGCTGAGGTGTTGTGGGCAACGGGGGCTTGTCTTATGATAAGGGCAGTTGACTATTGGAAGTCGGGAGGTCTCGATGGTAGATTCTTTGCTCATAACGAGGAGATAGACCTATGTTGGCGTATTCGACTCGCTGGAAGATCGGGATATTGCATACCAGATAGCGTTGTTTATCATGTGGGTGGTGGTACGCTCCCCAAGGGCAATCCTATGAAAACATACCTTAATTTCCGCAATAATCTCACCATGTTGTATAAGAATTTGTCCGACATGGAGCTACCTCATGTTATGCGTGTCCGCTTCTTTCTTGATTATTTAGCGGCATTTCAGATGCTTATTCTTGGTAAGAGTAGAGCAGATTTCAAGGCGGTAATAAGGGCACGTAGAGATTTCAAGCGGTGGAAAAAGGACTTCGCTGCCGATAGAAAATATATACAAGAGACCCGACTTGTGCCATCGGGATGTGTAAGTGGAATATTTGATTATTCTATTCTTTGGAAATATTATGTTAAGGGTATAAAGGTATTTAGTTCTTTGTAATACTCTGGCTTCTCATATCTACAACCTCTTTAAGGAATTACCCTTTTTATTTGTATATATTTGCATTTTGGTGATAAAATACTTGTTATGTATTTATAATTTGTTACCTTTGCTACGCAATTAATCAACTAACCTAAAATAAAATGAAACATTTACTTAAATCAATGACGATTTTCGTCATGACGCTTATGCTATCTACTCTTGCAAAAGCACAAGGAGATGTTACGGCAAAATGGGACTTTAAGAATGACCTTCCTGAAGGAATACAAGCCGCAACAAACTGCCAAAAAACTACTGCCGATATTGCTTCTACTGTTGAAGGAGTATCTATGCACGTTGACGCAACAAGCGGAAAACTCTATTGTGTAGGCAGAAACAACGCTCAGTTTAATGAAGGAACGAAATTACAAGTTCCTGTAAAGTCCACACGAGATATTGTTGTCGTGGAGAACTATCCTAATTACCAAGGTTACACCATTGGCGGTGTGGCTGCTACAGCCGATGTAAATGAACATCGTGCCACAACAGACGAGGTGGCAAAGGGATATGTGGAGATTGTTGCTACGGCAGGTTGCTACATCTATAGCGTACAAGTAACATTTGTTTCGGCTATATCAACAAAGGAACTATATAGCACTAATTTCTCAACATGGGGTGCTTACGAGAAAAATGCTGATGACAAGAACGTAACAGAAGTTACGTGGAAGACAAAATATAGTCATGAAACACTCACGTTCTCAATACTGAATACACAGATAGGAGCCTCAAACTTCAATACTTCAAAGTTCCCTGATTGGACTGGCGGTATGCTTATGGCAGCAAAAAGTGCGACACCTTACATAGAGACATCTGCACTCGCTTCAATAACTAAGGTACACTTCCGTCATGGTGCATCTGGTGGCAATCGTGGATGGAAACTACTCGCTAAGGGAGATAACGATACCGATTGGGTGGTTGTATCAAATACCGTAGCAAACCCTGCGGGAGGATGCGATGTCGACGTAGATATAAACAAGACGAACTGCAAACTACGATTTGAGAATATTACGAATAATCAAAATGCTTATCTTCTTGAACTTGCTATCTATGGATTAGTAGACCTTTCTAAGACACCAGCCCTCGGCAAACTGACCGTAAATGGTGTTGATTATCAGTCTGCTGATATTTGTGAGGAAGACAACGAAGGTAATATGTGTGCAACCATCGAGATTTCAAAGAAGGAGAAGATGGTGGATAAGGACACAAACCCTGTAGTATTCGGCACTCCAGACAATGGTGATATTCAGAGCATAGAATATACAAAGGTTGACGACATGAACACTCTCGTTACTATTAACTTAAAGGCTGGTGAGCAGACAGTAATATACAAGCTTACCGTAGCATTTAAGCCAGACTACACTCTTACCTATTATAATACAGACGGAACAGTACTTGAGGCAACTCAGCAGGTAGAGAAAGACGCAGCTATTGGTACATTAAGAAACGGCGACGGAGTAATCGTAGCCGACGGTAAAGCATTCCGTGGATGGTTCATTGAAGCTGACGGCGGACAGAAATATACAACTACAGACATCGTAACTGGCCCTACTTCTCTGTATGCCGTTGCTACAGACATCGAGGTAGAAAGTGATGTAAACCGTTATACGTATGATTTGACCAATCCTTACTTCTATGCAGAAGACCATGAAGGCTTTAACCCTACAGCAGGTGCCTTCCATGATAAGCAGCACGGATGGTCATTCGGGGCTAACGACAAGATAGACATCCTTTCTGGTCGCCACTCTCTTATCTTACTCACAGGCTGCAAGTATAGCGGAGCTACAAATGTGAAACTGATGAACGGCGATACTGAAGTTGCCACTCTTGCTCTTGACAAGACTAATGATGGTGCTATGCAGAGCATCGAATATACTGGTGAACCTGGAACACTAACTCTTACTTTTGATGGTGGCTTATACCTACACAAGCTTGTTGTGGCTAACCTTGGCAACGCTTCAACAGAGAAGAATGTAGCTGGATATTATGTTGTTGATGCAGGCAATGCTGGTAACTTCCTCACTATGCTTGACCTTGCTAATGCCAGCGCAAATACAAATGAGCGCACATGTATCTTCCTACCAAATGGTACATACGACCTCGGTGAGACAGCTCTAACTACTGTTTCTGGCAACAACATCTCTATCATAGGTGAGAGCATGGATAAGACAATCATCAAGAATGCTCCAAAGGTAAAGAATGAAGGTATCGGAACAACAGCTACTCTCTACGTAACTGGCAAGAACCTATATATGCAGGATTTGACCTTGCAGAATGCTCTCGACTACTATAGTTCTGGTTCTGCAGGTCGTGCTGTATGCTTGCAAGACAAGGGCGACGGTACAATTTGCAAGAATGTGAAGATGCTTTCTTATCAAGATACATACTATAGTAACGGAAACGGAAAGTATTATTGGGAAGATTCAGAAATACATGGTACGGTTGACTTCCTCTGTGGAGGCGGCGACGTATATTATAATAGGTGTAAGATTGTAGTAGAGAAGCGTCAGGCCAATGGCTTAGGTGGATGTACTATCGCAGCACCTTATACAGACAACGGCTGTAAGTGGGGCTATGTGCTGAACGAATGTGTAGTAGACAATTATGCTGAGAATTTCAATTATGGTCGTGCATGGGGTGGTACTCCTCGTTTGGCTTACCTGAATACAACGCTACTACAGCCAGATAAGATTATCAGCGACCGCTTTACGACAGGTGGTATGAACGTTCCAGCAGATAAGTTCGTTGAGTATAACACTAAGGATGCTCAAGGCAATGTAGTTTCTCCAGCTTCAAACGTATTAAAGTTCACAAAGGACAGTAAAGTTAATGAAATGGAGACAATTCTTACGGCTGATCAAGCTGCCGAGTATGCTCTCGATAAGGTGTTCCCTACATGGACACCAGATGCAAGCTGTGCTCAGGTAGGTCTCGGACTCCTTTCTAAAGCTGATGGTAAGATAACATGGACAGCTGCAGAGGGTGCTAAAGTATATGCTGTATTCTATGATGGCAAGTACGTTGGAATGACAACAGAGCTTTCTTGGCAGCTTTCTGAAGGTGATACAGCAGATAAGTACGTTGTACGTGCAGCTAATGCAATGGGTGGCTTCGGTATTGGTTCTACTACAACAACAGGTATTAATAGTTTGAAAACAGGTAGCGAAAACGTTGTTTCAACAATGTTTTACAACCTTCAAGGTGCACGTGTAGACGGTAGCCAGCACGGAGTTCTCGTTATGGTTCAGAAGATGAAAGACGGCAGTGTTAAGGCTGCAAAAATCGTTAAGTAATAAACATTACTGCGTGGATATATAGAACACGCTAAACTTATATCAAGGGCGGTATCGATAAATGATGCCGCTCTTTTTAATTTCGCTCATTCCTCGTCTGACAGGAAGTGTATCTTTTGGCAACGTAAAGAGTATGCTTAGGTATCGTAAAGTGTAATCTTAGGTATCCGTAAAGTGTATGCTTAGATATCGTAAGTTATATGCTGACGATATGCAAGCCCCCACTTTATAAAGTGCAAAGTATATTGCAGTTTTATCTCAGCTTATGATGCAGTAAAAGTTGGAAGCATAGATGAATATCCTAAGATTTAAATAAAATTATGAGTACAAGGTGTAAAAATGTCTGTAATTATGGTGGAAAAATACTGAAATTTGCTTTTTAACTATAGATTTTGCTATTTCTTTTTTAAAAAATATTATCTTTGCACAATCTTTTTAATATTATTTTTTTTAATTAATAACTATGTTTGGTAATTTGAAAACTTTTAGACTGGGGCTCATTGCGCTCTTGCTCTTCTTCGTGGGCAGCGTACAAGCACAGTCGTTGAAAGGAAATGTGAAGGATAGTAACGGTGATCCTATCATCGGTGCTACCATTCAGGAGAAGGGTGCCAAGAACATGGCAGTTACCGACCTTGATGGTAACTTCTCCCTTAATCTTTCTGGCGGAAAGCAGATTACGGTATCATACATCGGTATGAAGACAGCTACCGTAAATGTAAGCGGAAAGAGCAGTGTTAACGTCGTTATGGAAGACGAGGCAACGACATTGAACGATGTTGTCGTAATCGGTTACGGTACGGTAAAGAAGAAAGATTTGACTGGTGCCGTTACTTCCGTAAGTTCAAAAGACTTGGCTAATATCCCTGTATCAACAGCTTCAGAGGCAATTCAGGGTAAGATGGCAGGTGTAACAGTAACAACTACTGAGGGTTCTCCTGATGCAGACGTAAAGATTCGTGTGCGTGGTGGTGGTTCTCTTTCACAGGATAACTCACCTCTTTATATAGTAGACGGTTTCCCAGTATCTTCAATAGGCGACATTGCTCCTAACGATATCGAGAGCATCGACGTATTGAAGGATGCGTCTTCTACAGCTATCTATGGTGCACGTGGTGCCAATGGTGTAGTAATCGTTACCACAAAGAGCGGTAAAGAGGGTAAAGTTCAAGTAAACTTCGGTGCCTCTATCGGTGTACGTAAGGTTATGAAAGAAGTAGACGTTCTTTCTCCATACGAATATGCTAAATATCAGTATGAAACACAGTACGGCAAAGAGCAAGAGTATGGCGACTGGAGAGATATGGATATATGGAAATCTGTAGAAGGTAGCAACTGGCAGGACAAATTGTTCGGTCGTACAGGCTTGCAGCAGATATATAACCTTTCTGTAAGTGGTGGTTCTAAGGATACAAAGTTCAATATCAGCTACTCTCGTACAGACGATAAGAGTATCATGATGGGCTCCGACTTTACAAAAGATAATATCAACGCTAAGTTGAACACTAAGTTGAACAAGTGGTTGAGCCTTGATTTCAATGCACGTCTTGCTTATTCAGTAGTAAATGGTTTGAACTCAGGTAGCGACACCAACGACTCAAGCGCATCAAACTCTATCATCAACAAGGCAATAACATACCGTCCTGTTGAGCCATTGAACGCAACTAGCGATGATGATGGCGACGAGACATCAACAACAGATATTAACCCATACGACCGTATGAACGGCACATACAAGCAGCAGCGCCGTTTCCGTCAGGACTATAATGCAGGTTTGAACTGGAAACCATTTAAGCATTTCACATTCCGTTCTGAGTTTGGTTATACATGGAGATATGAAAACATAGATCAGGCATGGGACAAACTTGCTACTCGTAATGACAATACTGGTGCAGGAGCTCCAAAGTCGAAGTTTACACGTACCGACGTTCGCAACTGGCGTAACGCAAATACCTTGACATACGATACAAAGAACGCATTTGCAAGTGGCGACCGTTTGAACGTTCTTGTTGGTCAGGAATGGTCAAGTTCTCAGGAGAAAGACTATTACACTTCTGTTATTGACTTCCCAACAGACTTTACTCTTGACGAGGTTCTTGCACATCAGGGTGCTGGTACAGCACAGCCTGCAGCAAACAAGATTGGCGCAAAGGACAACATGGCTTCATTCTTCGGACGTATTAACTATACATACGCTGACAAGTATCTCTTGACTGCAACATTCCGTGCCGACGGTTCAAGCAAGTTCGCATCGGGCAACCGTTGGGGCTTCTTCCCAGCTGTAGCTCTCGGATGGCGTATCAGCGAGGAGAATTTCATGAAGAATATCAACTGGCTCTCTAACTTGAAACTTCGTTTGAGCTATGGTGAGGCAGGTAACAACCGTATTCCTTCAGGAAGTATCTATCAGCCATTCTCATTCCCTAATGATTACAGCAAGCTGAAAGAGCCATACTTTGATGGAACTTTAAGCTCTGTAATGGAACTTGGAAGTACTAAATCTAATACCGACTTGAAGTGGGAAACAACAATTACCCGTAACCTCGGTTTTGACTTCGGCTTCCTTAACAGTCGTATCAATGGTACATTGGACTTCTATTGGAATACAACAAAAGACCTCTTGATGAAGAGTAAAATTTCTTCAAGTTCAGGTTATAGCTATATGTACAAGAACTTTGGTCAGACTTCTAATAAGGGTGTTGAGCTTGCAGTAAACGCTTCTATTATAGAGAAAAAGCACTTTACTCTGAGCATGAGTGCAAACATATCTTACAACAAGAATAAGATTGACAAACTGAATACTGGTGCTGAGTGGGATACAAACTATAGCATTCCTGATGCTGCTACTACACAGAACTTCCGTGTAGTAGAGGGAGGATCACTTGGTGAAGTATGGGGTTACAGACTCCGCGGTTACTACACAGCATACGATGCAGAGAAGAATCCTAACGGAGAACTCGTATGGAACGGTAAGAAATGGCAGCTCCGTGATGGTATCAACGATAAGAGTTCTTCTATCATGGGTACACTCCAGCCTGGTTCTCCAAAGCTGAAGGTTGACGAGGAAGGTAATGTAGTAAAAGAGAAACTCGGAAATACTATCGCTCCATGGGCTGGTGGCTTCGGCTTTAACGCTACATTCTACGGCTTCGACGCTTCTGTATTCTTCAACTATCAGTTCGGCAACAAGATTGTAAATGGTACAAAGATGGGTTCTTCTTTCTATCATGATACCAAGAAAGGATACAACCTTAACGCTGATTTCATAAACAGATATACAAACATCGACCCAGCTAACGGCTTGTCGTTGGCTAATCCTACAAGCGTTGCTCAGTATTATGAGGGAGGTGAAGCAGCCGTTATAGCTCGTTTGAACGAGATTAACGCAAATGCTTCTATCTATAACCCAGTACTCGTAAATAAGATGTATCTTACTGACTACTTCGTAGAGAGTGCTTCATTCTTACGCTTGCAGAACCTTACTGTAGGTTATACATTGCCAAAGAAGCTGTTGAAGAACATCTTCTTGAACAATGTTCGCTTCTACTTCACAGGTTACAACTTGCTAACTATTACTGGTTACTCTGGCAATGACCCAGAAGTTGACTCAAGTAGCAAGAAGTCTCCTATGTCTCCGGGTGTTGACTATGCTTCTTATCCAAAGAGCCGTCTGTATGTATTCGGAGTAAACGTTTCATTCTAATATATAATAAGGAGTAAAACAGATGAAAAATATATTAAAGACGATAGTATTTGGCGGTGTCGCTCTTGCTGCAATGACTTCATGTAGCGATTTCCTTGACCAGAAATCACCGTCGGATACAGATGCCAGCAACGTTTGGCAGTCAACATATTATACAAAAAATGTCCTTAACAAGGCATACGGACTGCTTTGCGAGGATGGTACATATTCAAAGGTCCTCTGCTATAACTTTATGACGAATACCGACATAGAGTTCCTTAATGCTTTCGGAGAAGCAAATGCAAAGAAAGAGGGTAAGTGTGCCGACTTATGTAATTATTATGCTGACAATGATGCATCTTATAGCAATGTTGGTGTAGCATGGGACCATCTATATGAGGCTATAGAGTATTGTAACAATATCATTACAGGACTTAGCAATATCAACGCTGAGACAACCGACCAGACAGAAAAGCAGCTCCTTATGTATAAGGGTGAGGCTCTTACTCTGAGAGCTATGCTTTACCATGAGCTTGTTCGTAACTGGGGCGATGTTCCTTTCAAGACAGAGCCTACAAAGAACGACCTCTCAAACATTAATACAGGTAAGACAGATCGTGATGTTATCATGGATGCCCTTATTAAAGACCTTGAGGAAGCTATCAATTATCTCCCTTGGGCAGGTAAGAGCAGCTATACTACAGAGCACGTAACTAAGGGATATGCACATGCACTCCTTGCACAGATTGCTTTGCAGCGTTCTGGATGGGCTATCCGTGAGGCTTCTAAAGAAGGCTATATAACAGCCGCAGAGAATAGCGACCCTACATATCCTACACAGCGTTGTAGCGATGCTGATCGTACAAAATATTATCAGCTCGCATTGTCTCACCTTAACGAGGTTATCAACTCAGGCGTTCATAAGCTAAATCCAAGTTTTGATGATGAGTGGACTCTCCTTAACCAACAGACTCTTGATACAGAATATAAGGAGAATATCTTCGAGATACCAATGGGATTAGGTAATTCAAGTGAGCTTGGCTATGGTATTGGCGTACGTTTTGCCGACAACTGTGCATACGCAGTGAAGGGTAACTCTTCTGCTAACGTGCAGTTGCCTTCTACTCTCTTCTGGATGTACGATCACAGTGGTAAGGATACTCGTCGTGATGTTACTTGCGTGAACTACGAGATACAGCTTGACAACGGTACTACCGTAGAGAAGATGAAAGGAAACAATCCTTTCCAAATGTATTGTGGTAAATGGGACGTTCGTAAATTCAACGATGACTGGAAGGCTCTCGCAAAAATTAAGAATGCTAAGTTTGGTACTGGTATCAACTACGTTAAGCTTCGCTACTCTCAGGTTCTCCTTTGGTATGCAGAGATTATGAACGAACTGAATGGTAATCCAGATGTAGCTACAGGCGGTTGCGGTATGACCGCACGTCAGGCTCTCGCTCTTGTTCGTGAGCGTGCTTATGGCAACAACAAGTCGGCTGCTGACGAGTACGTAAACTCTATATCTTCTGACAAAGACGCTTTCTTCAATGCTATTGTTGATGAGAACGCATTGGAATTCGCTGGAGAGGGAGTACGTAAGTATGAACTTGAGCGTTGGAACCTGCTAAGCTCTAAGATTGATCAGATGAAGTCTGACTATTTAACTCAGATTTATGAGTATCCAGAGAAGCTTTACTACAAGACATACACAGAGAATGGTCTTGTTAAGATTGACGCAAGCTCAATCCGTTGGTATGACAAAGAAGCTCCTGAAAATGCGTCAGATTATTCAACAGCATCATTCTGGGGTACAGAAGCTAAGGATGACGGAAAGTCAAAGACCAATATCGCTAACCTTGAGTTTATTAGCGGTGGTCTGAACACTCCTGTCAAGAACCGTTATCTTGTGCCTATCTATAGTACAACTATAAGTGAATCAGAAGGCTCTTTGCAGAACTCTTATGGATTCCTACATAAGTAAATTTTAATTTCTAATAAAAATGAAACTGAATAAATCAATTATAAGCAAGGCACTCTTTGGAGCAATGATGCTCCTTGGAGGTGCTTCGTTCACAGCTTGTACTGAGACGAACGACTGGGATGTTGACCCTGCTTACGACCGCTTGTTTCACTCTTCTAAGGTAAGTGTAACTGTTGGCGAAGACAATGCAGAGGTTACATTTAAGAAGATGCCTAATGTTGAGTACTATGTCATAGAAGTTAGTACCGACACTCTATATGATGAGGTTGAAACAACTGAACATAGCATTGTATATGGTGCAGAGGAAGATAACAGAATCACAACATCTCCTTATACTATCACAGGACTGGAAGGTTCTACAAAGTATTTCTTGCGTATAAAGAGCTGTGCTACAACAGGTAAGGGTTCTACTTGGAAGTATCTTGACGATACAGATTACAACTATAGCTTTACTACAAAGTCTGAACAGATTATACAAGATGTTGTTCCAGGTTCTAACAAAGTTAAGGTAAACTTCACCGCAGGCAAGCAGCTCACAAAGGCTCAGGTTGTAAAAGATGATGCTGTTATTTCTGAAAAGGATGTTACTGCTGACGAGGTAGCTGCTGGTACATTAACTATTGGCGGTCTTCAGGCTAAGACATCTTATACCGTTCAGTTGCTCAACGGCGAGAATGTTCGCGGTAAGATGAAATTTACTACAACAGAGGCTTATCCAGAAGGATACGAAGTTATCACTCTTGCAGAGGGCGATGATGTGCGTGCTCTTCTTCAGAATGCATCTACTGATAAGGTAGTAGTAGTTTTCCCACAAGGTTTGAACTTTACAGCTACTTCAACAGAAGCTGCGGTTGCCAATATCAAGGTTCCAGCTAACATTAAGTCTATCTATTTCTGGGGAGCATCAGGCGACACAAAGCCTACATTGAACTTCAAGGGCGTTTCGTTTGAGTCTTCAAGCATGGATATCGTACGTTTCTACAACTTGAATATCAAGTACGGAGCTGACAATGATGGTTACGTGGTGAACCAGTCTGGTACATTTACGTTGAACTCTCTTGAGATGGAGAAGTGTAATGTTCAGGATATTCGCGGTATATTCCGCTTCCAGAGCATTGTAAATTCATCAGTTGCGAACATCATGATAAACGACTGTGTACTTACAAGAATTGGTTCATACGGAGTTTTAAATACTAAGGATCAGTCAAGTTTGACACTTGGTACAGTTAACATCACTAAATCAACTCTCAATACAATCAACTCTGTATTGACAAACACATCGCAAACGAACTTCAGCATCAACTTTGACTATTGTACAATATGTAATTGTGTTGCTGCAGGTAAGGCTTATTTCGATGTAAATAAGAAGACTGATGTTTCTGTAACTTGTACAAACTCTTTGATTGGTGTTAATTATGGTGGTTATGATGCTACTAAACCGATGAAGGGTAACAGTATGAAGGATATTGTATCTGATAATACTGTATATACAAGTGATTTTACATGGGTTGAAAACTATGCAATAGGTTCTCAGATAACAGAGACCTCTGCAGATTTGTGGGTTAATCCTACAAAGGATAATGGTGATTTCACAGTGAAGAACACTACATACAAGAACCTTGGAGACCCACGTTGGATTCCAGCTGAGTAATTTAGAACATAGTTATTATATATGAAATCGGGAAGAGACCTATGTGGTTTCTTCCCGATTTTATGTTTATTGTGCGCTACGTTGCAACACTTGAGTCATGCAGTGGGCTGCACCATAACCCTTAATAAGGTTTTCAAGCGGAACCCATTCTACGTTTACATGATGTTTTTGTAGTACTTCGGCAAGCTCAGCCGACTGTCCTCCTACCATCATGATATGTCGTGGACCGATGGTTAGATAGTTGTTGGCATAATGCAACTCGTCAGCTTCGTTGATAGGAATAATAGTAAACCCCCTCTTTTGCAGGTAACTAACGAAGGAAATGTCTTTCTTAGTGAGATGATATTCCTTTGTTCCTGGCTTTCGAGTATATATGTCTACGGTAACATATTCGGGTTGTCCAGGTTTTGCATTTAGGCGACTTGTTACCAAAGTACATAAGTTGCGGTCTATGATGTTGAAGTATGTGTCCAAATGCATTTGCATTTGCCAGTGTTTATGATCCACTACTACAGCCACCGTGTCATGTCCGAATGCATCGGCTTTCATAATCTGCTCAATAGCTTCAGTATTGGTACGCATGCCCCGACCTATAAACGACACGTTGCCGGCAGGTATATAGTCGCCTCCTTCTATTCGTCCATTGCCTGTAATCTCTAAGATAGGTTTCAGCCCGAGGTGGTAGTAGCAACTTCTAATAAGTCGTGTTTCAGGTAGTCGTTGGGATGAATTCATCTTGCATATTATATGTCCTCGTGGGGTGGTGATACTCTGGTCACGCGTAAAGTATAGGTTCATCAGTGAATGGTGTAGATATTCAGCTTCCAATCCAGTATTGTTATCCACACTTCTTAGTTTGACAGTGGGTTGTAACAATACACATCTTATTAGGTCAGCCCGTGTCATCTGTTGCAACATCTGCTTCCGATAAGTCTCTCCGCATGAAGATGTGTCGGTTGGGTTTACTTTGCTCACGTCGTAGATTAGTGTCTGCGAAGCCAAACAACGTAAGGTATCAATATTCATCTCGTTTAAAATATCCTCTACACGATACACTTTGATATTGTTGCGCTCCAACATGGAGATATATCCTTGATGCTCTTTCGCTGCACTTTGTACGTCAAAATAGTGTTCAAAGAGACCCGCAGTGGGATGAATTACTCCGTCAAAGAGTTCCTCACCAGGAGTGTGCATCAAGATTACTTTAGCTGAATTCCATTCTGCTTTAGGATAAGAGGGTGTCTGCGCCCATACAGAAGGAGTGAGAAAGAGCGTTACGGCAAATAACATTTTGCATTTCATGAGCAAGTGTTTTTGGTTCAAAAGCAACACATATTTAGTCTTTGTTCTGACAGTCGGTAGGGAATGCTCCTTCTTTCTACTGCCTTTTCAGTAGTCGATGGCTCATTGTGTTGCACTAAGATGACCTCATCGGTGCATTACTGATAGGGCAAAGATACGAACAATACTCTTAGAAAACTACTTTTTATGCAATTTTTTTGCAACTTTGCATTATACTTTTTGTCATATAAGTCCACTTTTTACAAAGACAAATGCAGCAGAAAATAGAATTATGAGTATTTTCTTGTGTGTCTTGTACTAAAGTTATAACTTCGCACAATGATAATGAATTTCACTTAAAAGGTTTTTAGCGCATAGATATAAGTAAGAAAAATAATATAAGATAATGGAATTGAAGAAACTATTTATGATGAGTGCTGCAATGATTGCGCTTACATCACAACCAACAATCGCATTTGCAGACGGACAACTCGTTGCTTTTCCTGGAGCTGAAGGCTTCGGTCGCTATACGACAGGTGGTCGCGGAGGTGTTGTATATCATGTAACGAAACTTGATGATGACGGCTCTGAAGGTACATTGCGTTGGGCTTGTAATAAGTCGGATGTTAGAACTATTGTCTTTGACGTTAGTGGTACGATATATCTGAAGAGTGCTTTGCAACTAAAAAAGGGTAATGTAACGATAGCAGGACAGACTGCTCCTGGCGACGGAATATGTATTGCCGACTATCCTTTCACTATAAACAGCGATAATGTTATATTGCGTTTCTTGCGTTTCCGCCTCGGCAATCGTAATGTAGATAAGCATGAAGGTGATGGACTGGGAGGTATGGATCGTCAGAATATCATCGTAGACCATTGCTCTGTAAGTTGGAGTATCGACGAGTGCTTGTCTGTTTATGGAAGCAAGAATATCACCGTGCAATGGAGTATAGTATCGCAGAGTCTTAAGAACTCTGGACACTCTAAAGGCTCACACGGCTATGGCGGCAACTGGGGCGGAAGTGGAGCTTCATACCATCATAACCTACTTGCTCACCATGACTCCCGTGTACCTCGCCTTGGTCCTCGTCCTGGCACACAGACGGACGAACGTATGGACTTGCGTAACAATGTGATGTATAACTGGGGAGGAAACGGTTGTTATGGCGGTGAGGGAATGAATGTAAATATCGCCTACAACTATTATAAACCTGGCCCTACAACGCTGAAACGCAGTAGTAAAATACAATGCCGACTTGCTGCTCCTGGTATTCGAACGGTAGACTACTGTTTGAATAAAAGTACTACAGCATATAACTATAAGACGTTGACCGGTATTGAAACAACGGATAAGAAAGTAAAAGGCTCATCCGATGGAACCAATAATTACGTGGAGATAAACGGCACAAAGTATCTTATAGATATGTCTACCAATAAGATAGATGTAGCCGGAAAGCAGATGACCGTTGTATGGAACGACTGGAAGAAGATGCTTCATACATGGGGAAAGTTCTATGTCTATGGAAACTACAATCCTAATTCAGACGCAATGAATAAGGATAACTTTAAGTATGGACTATCAGACCAGATAGATAAAAGCGGAAATGATAATACTTATCCTGGGGATGAAGCCATAAAGCAGACAGAACCAATGACATTCGAGGCGGTAACAACACATACTGCCCAAGATGCTTATGACAAAGTGCTTGCATACGCCGGAGCTTCACTTCATCGTGATTGGGTTGACGAGCAGATGGTATATGATACAAAGAATGGTGTGGCTACTTCAACGGGTAGTGGTAATAATGGTGGTATCATAAATACCCAGGATGACAACAAACCAGCAAATGCTACTGATGACTGGTGTGCATGGCCAACACTTACCACAGATACTTCTGTCGACGTAACAGATACTGATGGTGATGGAATACCAGACTATTGGGAGGATGCCAACGGACTTGATAAGAACAATAAAGAGGATGGTAATGCCACCGATGCTGATGGATATACCAATCTGGAGCGTTATATGAACAGCATTGTGGCTGACATTATGACAAAAGAAAACGAGGGGGGCAAGTTGCTAAGTGGTAAGCAGACATACGAAGATGCTACGGGTATCGCTGACGTAACTATATATAAAAGGGTGAACAACGATAGTGTTTATAACCTTCAAGGTATAGCTTTAAGTAAGCCAAATACGGGGGTAATATATATCCAGAACGGTAAGAAATTCCTGAAATAGAATACTTGATAATGTTTAAGCCCCCAACAAGAGGTTGGCTTTAGCAATAATAAAAGACTTCCTATACGATGTTTTGGCAGATAAGCCGATAATTTACAACTCGTATGGGAAGTCTTTATGCGTTTTTATACTGATAAATTTGACCTATACGCCATAACTTTCTTATCGCCAAATCTCAACGTTCAAAATCCCAACTATATTCTTTGTTCGGTATTATTGTATGTCAACATACTCTTCGGCACATTCTCTTTTATGCAATTTATTATCAGTTCGGCAATGGAATAGCGTACGAAACTCTTTGTAGTAAGCAATACAACATCCCTTACAGGTATAGGTAAGGCAAACGGACGAACCAGTTCCTTCTGACTATCAGACAACTGGCTGAGAGCAAGTTCTGGTATAAAGGTTACTCCTTGTCCGCTTTCCACCATGCGCATGAACGTCTCTATGCTTCCGAGCGAGTATTTCGATTTGCTCTCAGTAGCAGATTTCAGGTTGCAGAATTTAACAAGCTGGTCGCGGAAGCAGTGTCCCTCGTCCAATAGCCATAGAAATTCATTGCTCAAATCAGATGTTTTGATATTCTTGTTCTTATAGAGAGGGTCGCTCTTTGCCACGTATGCGATGAATTGTTCATAGAATATCGTCTCCTGATTGTATATATCCAGTTCGTCAAGTCTTACGGCAATGGCAGCATCAATCTCTCCTCTGTTCAAGGCTTTCTTAATGTCAGCCGTTTTCATCTCTATGATATGAAAATCTATATTGGGATTTTCTTTTTCGAGTTTCGTAAAGAAACGTGGAAGCAGGTATGGGGCGATGGTAGGCAATATACCTATTTTGAATGTACCCATCAATGAATGTTCCTCTTCGGCAATGATATCTTTTATCTTGTTGGCACGTGATAGAACTTTCCAAGCTTGTTCAACCACGAGCTTTCCTATAGGCGTAGGAGTAACCTGCTGTGAAGAACGTTCAAAGAGTTTTACTCCTAGTTCTTTCTCAAGTTTCTGAATCATTGCGCTCAGCGTAGGCTGTGTTACTCCGCATTGCTCTGCTGCTTTAGCAAAATGGCGAAGTCTGTACACCGCCACGATATATTCCATTTGTTGTAAAGTCATAATATATTTTCCTGCTTATATGAATATATGATTATACAAAAGTATGAAAAATATGTTGAACCATGAAGCAAAGAACTTCTTAAACTATCCATAATAGATTATTTCTATATATGTATAGGTTGAATCTCTTTGCATACAATTAAAAAAAGTCATAACTTTGCATCAACAAAAATAAATATTAAAAGAAAAACATTATGAAAGAACTTAAAGGAACAAAGACTGAAAAGAACTTGATGGACGCATTTGCCGGAGAGTCAATGGCACGTAATAAGTATACATACTTTGCTTCAAAGGCACGCAAGGAGGGTTATGAGCTTTCCTATAGGCGTAGGAGTAACCTGCTGTGAAGAACGTTCAAAGAGTTTT
>CAVKAH010000026.1:0-18731 GCA_963654095.1 Oscillospiraceae bacterium | reverse complement strand
AGAGCACCTGACTGTTAATCAGGGGGTCGTTGGTTCAAGCCCATCTTGAAGCGCTGAAAAGGAATTACTTCGGTAATTCCTTTTTTTGTTTCCATATTATTCCCCCACCAACCTCTTGATAGACAATAATTGCAAAAGCATCACTCAATCGACAAGAATTGTTCTTTTTGTACAAAGAATGAAGTTTAACAGAAAAGACTACCACCCCAAATCTGGTGGCATGAGTCCTTTCTGGATAGCAATGGCAATAGCATGAGCATTGTTGCGAGCATCCAACCTACGGAGGATTTGCTTACGATGATATTCGATAGTGTTTTCACTAACAAAGAGCTGGTCTGCCACTTGACGAGATGAATATCCGCTGCAAAGCAGCGAAAGCACCTCTACCTCTCTCGCCGTGAGCAAGGGCAATGTTTTCTCTATAAGTGAAACGTATCGCTGACTGTAATAATGTAGTCCTAAACCTACCGATTCCACCGCTGTAACTATCTCCATTGGGTTGTCCCCCTTAAGAACAATGGCATCCACATTTGTTTCTTGTAACCGAGCTATAGTCCAAGGCTCCTCATGCATGGTATAGACAACTATATATGGTGGGAATGGACGCTGCAACAAATTCTCTATCAACTGGAAGCCGTCGACATCAGGAAGTTCCAAGTCGACGATTACAACACCTATCCTAACCGCCTTCACCATTTGTATGGCTTCATTGCCATCTGCTGCCTCATGGATATGGACTGTAGGAGAAGATGATGCCAACAGCGTCTTGATACCTTCACGCACAACGGGATGATCATCAACGATAAGTATATTGGAGATGGTTTTCTCTTTCATTTATCTATTACAATATTACTTCTACCTGATAACTGCCATCTGGAGTAACGGCAGTCTTAATATCTCCTTTCAAGCTACGCACACGCTCTGCCGTGGTACGGATACCTATACCACTACCTAAATCCTCTGCCGCTTTACTATCAACACCATCGTTCTCAACCTTCAACTTCAGTCTTCCGCCTTCTTCCTCAATAGCTACCTTCAGATGACTTGCAGACGAGTGGCGTGCCACATTGCCCAATAGTTCCTGCAGTATACGATATAGCTCGAAAGCCTTCAACCTATCCAAATGACGCAGAGTATCTTCGGCAGAACAGGTCAGCACCGTATCGCAATGAGACAAGGGATAGTTTTTTACATAGTCGGTAATGATAGTTAGTATGTCGCACCTATCGAAACTTGGAGGCATTAGATCATGGGAAATCTGCCGCACGTTCTGAGTAACAACGGTCAGTTTATCTCCACAAGCATCGCTGCCCGCTGCCATAAGCATCTGGATACCTAACAAGTCGTTGCACACGCCGTCGTGCAATTCCTTTGCCAACCGCAAGCGTTCGCTCTCCAAACCTTCAATATAACTGCGCCGCAACTTCAGTTCTTGCTTTTGTCTTGTCAACCTACGACGATAAAGCACAAATACTACGATAACTATAAGCAATATCACCAGCAGAGCCAGCGACCATACGATAATCATAAGCCTAACCTGTTGTTCCGCCTTTTCAGAGCGCAAACGCTCTATCTGTAGTTCCTTCTCCTGAGTTTTATAGCGCACGCTGAACTCAGACAACTGTCTATCAACATCATTATTCTTCAGTGAGTCAGCAGTAGCGTAAGCTCTGCATAACAGCTTGTATGCCTCCTCGGTTCTACCTAAACGCTGTAAGCAGTCTGCCATCGACGACAAGATACGAGCCTCTGGTATACCTCTGTTCTTTTGCGACAGACTGTCAATGCGGTACCACATCTGCAACTCCTTTCCCCACTCCCTTTGAGCATGCAGCAGTTGGGCACGTATCTCTACTATACCCAATGCCCCATTGCTCTCTGGAGGAACATTACCAAGCACTGGTTCTATAAGTAGCAAATAATGGCGAACAGAATCAAGCTGCTCCGACTTAAGCATAGCACTAAGCATTGGTGAAGCGGTCTTCAAGATTAGTGGAGTACTACCAAGAGACATGATACGACTAAACTCTGAACTTATGATATTGGCAGCTTGAACATATTTCTTCTGCCGCAACAAAGCTGCCGACTTGGTAGCCAGCGAAGAATACAGTTCTATGGAGTCTCCTGCCTCATGCGCCCATTTGGCAGCCGTGTCGGTATAGCCTATTCCTTCTTGATAGCGGTCGGTCTCCACATACACCACAGCGATATTGTTGTATAGATTTGCTACGTAGTCTTTTGCATCCACACGCTTTGCCACATCTATCCCCTTGCGATAAGCCCACAACGCAGAGTCGGGCATACCCACTCGCCGATAGATAACGCCACATGAAGAATATTGATTAATGAGAATCTCATCGTTATGCAACCGCTCCCCTTCGCTGATAGCCTGCCGACATACGGGCAATGCCTCCTGCATACGTCCAAGGGCAAGCAGCGTATTCGCCTTTTCTGCCTTTGCTATTGCACGGATAGTATCATCGGCATGGACATTATCTATCACACTGTCAAGCAAAGGGAGAGCTTCGTCTGCCCTCGACTGGGCTGTAAGATTAGAAGCACTGTCGAGCAGCACCTCACAATCAGAAGTGTAAGCTGGCACTGTTTTGTCTTTTCCACACGATGCTAACAGAAACAGGCACAGGACAGCGGTAATAAGGAAATATAAGTTTCTCATATTTAAACAAGTTGATACACAATAATAACGATTTTTTTGCTATTTATTGTGTACCAACTGTATTAAAAGGCGGGATTAAAAATTCCACATTCTAATTTTCTTTCCCGTAAACAATGGTGAACTCACATTCTTCACCATAGTCTGCCGTTGTCTTCTTTGTTATCTTCACTGGCAACTCTGTAATTTCGTCCTTCTGATAAGTGTACTTATATACACGATTTCCAGAGTATGCGGCTTCGGCACCATCGGTCATACTACTTGCAAGATTTGCAGAACGTTTGCCCACATAACCGATAATGGCGAATATCTTGTACGGATCGCCAGCTGCAAACTCCCATCCCTCCGAATTAAGAAGGAACCAGTTAAGGTCAAGGTTTGTCTGGTTTTTCACATCACCATAGGTGGCTTTGTCTATCAGTTGTGTACTTCCCGTATAGCCCCACACCACCTGCGTAGGGTTACCATTAGTCCAAGTTATCACCTCGTCGTCGGCAGCCTCACCATCTTCTATACGGCTCGATTTCACTAGATAGTTGTTTGCATCGTATGTAAGGGTATAGGTAGACACATATTTATAATAGTTTGATGTTTCCTTTTCATCATAGTCGATGCTTGTACCACTTACTACACGCCCATTCTTTAGAACAACACTTCCCGATGGATCATATTTATGTTCCACACCGTTTACCTTAGTTGTCATTTTGTATGCTGCCGTTCCTTCATTATAGGTTATATCAATGGTAGTGATTATTGTTTCTGACTCTTTGGAACCAGTGTAACCTGCAACGTAATCCACATCGTCCACCTCCGTCTGTACTATTTTTACAAGACGGTTGCTGCTGTCATAAAAAAACTCATAGATATCATCGCCATCGTCTTCCAGTTTTCCTCCGCTTTTATAATAGTTATGCTGAATGATTTTTGTAATCAGATTAGCAGTACCATTGCGATCGTCAGAAGGCTCGTTTCCATCTTTCGTAGTGGCTTTCTGTACTATTGTTATAGTGATAGTGCTCTCGCCTGTCGTAATAACAATATCCGCCTTGCGGTCTTCTCCTGTGGTATTCACAGTAAGACTAATACTGATAGAGTTTTCACCTACCCCTCCGCTATAGGCACTAAGGGTGAGCCAGTCTACGCCCTCTTTTGTGGAAGTGATTACCGATGCTTTCCACGAGTCGGAAGCCGTAAAGCGTATAACATCGGCAACATTGATATCATCAGCATAAACGGTTTGCTTCTTTGGAGTCTGCATCTTGATATCACCATCATCATTCGAACACGAAGCCAGCATAAATACTGAAAGAATTGCGAAAACCATTCGCACGTAAATAGATGTAATTTTTTTCATAAAAGGAATTTTTGATTGTTATTTTCTTATAAGGTTGTTACCAGTTTCTTCACCAAAGTTAGAGATAAAGCATATCAATCATGGAGAAATGATAAACAAAAGCGCAACGAAAGAAATAAAACTACGGAAAATAGTAGTACACAATCAACAAATCATTGCTATCTGATAAAACTTATGCAAGCAATAAAAATTAGGGCTAATACTCCTCCTGAGACATCAGCCCCTATGGTTATCTTTTACCTATACGCCTTATCTTTATATATATATAATTTTTTTCTTGTTTTATCTATCATTCTGTCAGCGTAAAGCCTAACCACTTGCATATCAAAAAGTTACACCGCTGACAGATAATATATACTTACAATATCTGTCATTTATCTGTCATTATCTGTCATAAAAAGCAGGAAAAACAAGGGTTTTTGGCTGAAAAAAGTAAAAAAAGTACCCACTTTTCACGTAAAAAAGTATAGGATAACACCTCATAAAGATATACATAGCAGGACGAAAGTCTATAACTTTTGCGCATTTTAGAGACGATAATATGTTAATTTTACGTTTAAAGGTAGCCACAAGCCCTCAGATATCGGCTGACAGATAATGACAAATAATGACAGATATATATTATCTGTCAGCGATATAACTTTTTGGCA
This sequence comes from Oscillospiraceae bacterium, assembly GCA_963654095.1. Taxonomy (GTDB): domain Bacteria; phylum Bacteroidota; class Bacteroidia; order Bacteroidales; family Bacteroidaceae; genus Prevotella. The sequence goes on along the minus strand of CAVKAH010000026.1, from coordinate 14,053 downwards.
TACAGATGTTTATGCTATGAAATGACAGATTGACAGATTTTTGAAAAAAAATAATATGTGAAGAACAAAATCTCGTAATGGTGAGTAAAATTCATGATAAGAGTCTGCGATAATTGATGACATATTCAACGAAGCCTTGTTTAAGAGAAATTCATGTTACGAATTATATCAAGTTATCATTTCTTCGCTACTTACATAAGATTTTCCGATAATTTTATGTAATTTCGCAGCATGGACAATGATTTCGACATAAGACAAGAGAATATATCATCAACGGAGAAAGAGTTTGAGAACGCTCTTCGACCTCTAAAATTCAACGATTTCAGCGGACAGCAAAAGGTTGTTGAGAACCTTGAAGTGTTTGTTGAAGCCGCAAAATATCGTGGTGAACCTCTTGACCACACCCTTCTGCACGGACCTCCAGGACTGGGAAAAACTACTTTGAGCAATATCATAGCAAACGAGTTGGGAGTAGGGTTTAAACTTACAAGCGGTCCTGTACTTGACAAACCGGGTGATTTGGCTGGCATCCTGACATCACTCGAGCCTAACGATGTGCTATTTATAGACGAGATACATCGTCTGTCGCCAGTAGTGGAAGAGTATCTTTATTCGGCGATGGAAGACTACCGAATAGATATTATGATAGACAAGGGACCATCGGCACGCTCCATTCAGATAGACCTCAACCCGTTCACGCTGGTTGGTGCCACCACACGTAGCGGTCTGCTGACAGCACCTCTCAGGGCGCGCTTCGGCATAAACCTGCATCTTGAGTATTATGATCCAGAGACTTTGAAGCGTATTATAAAGAGGTCGGCAAATATTCTGAAGGTTCCTATCGATGATGATGCGGCAATAGAGATAGCACGTCGCTCTCGCGGCACGCCACGTATTGCCAACGCTTTGTTAAGACGTGTAAGAGATTTTGCCCAAGTGAAAGGTTCTGGAAGGATAGACACTCGCATATCGCACATCGCCCTGACGGCACTAAACATTGACCAGTATGGCTTGGACGAGATAGACAACAAGATTCTTCTCACTATCATTGACAAGTTTAAGGGCGGTCCTGTGGGCATTACCACGATAGCCACAGCCATCGGTGAGGATAGCGGCACGGTGGAAGAGGTGTACGAGCCTTATCTCATCATGGAGGGATTTATAAAGCGTACGCCAAGAGGAAGAATGGTTACAGAATTGGCTTATCAGCATTTTGGAAGAAACCCAATTACTGGCAACATCATGGAACAGTCGTTGTTCTAGCCTGAATAATTCATGATGACTTATGAAAAACTTGTGAGATATTCATGACGATTAATGTTTAAAAGAGGATATTAATGTTCATGAATTATTCAGGTTAGTATATATTAGGGGCGCAAAGGAAATAGGATTTTCTATTTCCTTTGCGCCTCAAGTATTTGCATCAGTTCGTCCATGCTATTGGCACGAAGCATGGCGATACGTGTCTGACGGAAATTTGGTATACCTTTAAATATCGGGCTCGCCGCAAGATGTCTGCGAGTGTGTAGGATACCACGATATTCGTCTATTCTCTCCACATTGATACGCAGCTGTTCTTCCAGCACATCAAGCATCCAATTGAAATCCATTGCTGGGTCTGGCTCCTTGCCGTCAAGATAGTCGCGTATCTCTTTAAATATCCACGGTCTTCCAAAAGTGGCACGTCCTATCATCACAGCATCAACACCATATTCGTCGAAAGCACGCTTTGTCTCCTCTGGAGATGTGATATCGCCGTTACCAATTATAGGTATCTTGATGCGTGGATTACGTTTCACCTCACCGATGAGAGTCCAGTCGGCAGAGCCTGTATACATCTGTGCACGTGTTCTGCCGTGGATAGTAAGAGCCTGAATACCGCAGTCTTGTAGCTGCTCGGCAAGTTCTGTTATGATAAGATTATCGTTACTCCATCCAAGACGTGTCTTCACGGTAACAGGAGTGTTCACTGCCTTAACGACATTGCGGGTGATATCAAGCAGCAGAGGTACGTTTTGCAACATTCCAGCACCAGCTCCCTTACCAGCAACCTTCTTTACAGGACAGCCGAAATTGATATCTATAACATCGGGATGTGCCTGTTCTTCTACAATCTTTGCAGCCTCAACCATCGAATCAACATCCCTGCCGTATATTTGAATACCTACAGGACGTTCCTCATCACTTATGGTAAGTTTGTTTACAGTACTCTTTACCGAACGTACAAGAGCCTCTGCACTGACAAACTCCGTATATACCATTGATGCTCCATAACGCTTGCACAACATTCTGAAGCCTATATCCGTAACATCTTCCATTGGTGCAAGAAAGAGAGGATGTTCCGAGAACTCTATATTTCCTATTTTCATTATATGCTAAATATATGCTTATGATACGCTAAATATATGCCTAAGCCTTGCTAACTATATACTAAAGATATGCTAAGCTATACTTTTTTAGTACTCAAAATTATTGTAAAAGATGATAAGTGCTTCCTGCAAGAGCTTTCACAATACCCTGCATCTCCAGTTCGAAGAGCTTTGCTTGAAGTGTTCCTACAGGAATTCCCGTTTTTATCGCAAGGATATTCAACTGTTGGTCGTTCTCTTTTGTCAGAGCATCTACCACACTCCTTGCTTCTGGAGATAGTTCGGGGAAGAGATTTCTCTCTATTCCCTTTTGCTTTGCCGAAGACAACTTAACGTCATCCTCCCAGCCCATTGCCTTCACCACATCTTCGGCTGACGTAATAAGCATAGCTCCGTTATCACGGATAAGGTTGTTGCAACCCTCCGAATACTTATCGCCAATCCTGCCAGGATAAGCAAAGACATCACGATTATACGACTTTGCCATGGAACACGTTATCAGTCCTCCACCATGAGCTGCACTCTCTACAAGGATTGTTGCATCTGCCATTCCTGCCACGATACGGTTTCGTCTTACGAAATTCACCTTATCCGCATTTGTTTTAGTGAAATGCTCCGTCAGTAGTCCGCCGTTATCAACCATTCTGTTGGCGGTTTCTCTGTGCCCATTCGGGTAGAGGTTGTCGAGTCCGTGTGCCAACACTCCTACTGTAGGTATATCATTCTGCAACGAATAGCGATGTGCCATAATGTCTACGCCATAGGCAAGTCCGCTGACAACAATAAGTTCTGGACACAACAGATTGATGTCCTCCACAAATTTTCTTATGCAGTCGTCGGCGTATTGTGTGGCATGACGTGTTCCCACTATATTTACCACCCTCTTCATGTTCAGGTCTGTATTCCCTTTATAAAACAGAACGAGAGGAGCATCCTCACACTCCAGCAAACGCTTTGGGTAGGCATCGTCGGCAATAGATAGCACTTGTATGTCGTGAGCCTCAACATACTCTGCCTCCTCCACTACCCTATTCTGCAAGGCTTCAATATTCTTCAAGCTATTCACCAAGCGTTTTGAAGCTGTTGGGACTATATCGGAAATGTTGTTATGATGGTCTATTATTGCAGAAAAAGAGCCTGCTAAGCTATACAATTCACGCATTGCCGGAATATGAAAATAGCTCATTCTGGCAAGAGTCATTGCTGCAAGTGTTTCTTTTGAGAGTGTTGACATATATTATTGTATGTATTCTTTAAAAGCCTCGTCGTATTCAGGACTGTTTGCAAGTTTTCCGTTTACTATGCAAACAAGGTCTATCACACCTTTAAAACATAATTTGTTATCTGAAGCACGATAGATATCTTGGTGGAACACATACTTTATTCCGTCTTTGGTAAGGTTTAGTCGGGAATAGAACTCATCATCACATTGCAGAGGAGTCTTAAACTGTAGGTTCATCCTTGCCACTACGGCGTCGATACCACGGCGGTGCATCTCAGCGAAACTTAGTCCGCACTTCTGCAAAAAGAGATGTCTGGTATGCTCGGCATAATGCAGATAGTTAGCATTATTCACTATTCCCTCGATGTCGCACTCATAGTCGCGCACCATCATCTTAGTTTCAAATATATAGTTCATGTATTTCTTTTTTTGTTTTCTATAGCCACAACACGCTCTCATTACCCATATTGAACAGCAAATCGAGAATACTCATGTTCGGCAAGAAGCCGTGTCGCTGTTCATACACTTGATAATATCTGCGTGGAACAAACTCTGGGTCTGCAAGAGGATGCTTGGGACGAATGACATCTCTATAGTCGTCGATGCCTTCATCCGCAACTTCTTCTGCCGTAATATAATGATCGGTGAGTGTTATCTTAGGTTCTATATCGAGCAGTTCGCACATCTTCTTGCAAATATCCATATTATAGCCATACAGCGTTTCCCATTTCCTTTCGAAAAAAGGCTTTATGTCGTCGGCATAATATTCGAAGAAAGGCGACTCTCCGTATGCACTTTTCAGGGCGTTCCAATGAACATGACGCCAATTACCATGGTCGCTAATAAGTGCTGGACCATCCATTACCGATGTATCGCTTACTGCATGGGCTTCCGATACCTTTGCTGGCACAGTAAGAGATAATGGTCCGTTGGGAGTGGCGATAACACAACGGTTACGATAGGTCTGCTTAATAAAGCTGTCATGCTGTTCTAACAAGATCTCATCGTAGCGGTTAAGTTTTTGATACCATTGAACAGGACCGAAATATGTTGATGATAATAATGCTTTCATAAATATTCTTTTTCTCTACAAGGGCATTAGCCATCTGCCTGAACGGAAGCTATTAAAGAACGATTGGCTATCTCCCCTTGAATATACCACCATCACGATGCGTCCTATGATATGGTCTTCTGGCACGAAACCATAGAACCTGCTATCGGGGAATGTATCTTTCGGCATCACCGACATCCAATAGTAGTTTTTAGAGAAATAGGCATATCGTGTCTCTTTTCCATCAACAAACAGCTTGTCTCCCACCACATCAGCATCCCGATGTTCATGGATACGGTATGTATTACATAGCAGTTTTACATTCCAAGGCTTTACCTCTACCATACGACATTTCTTGGGAGGGATTATCGGTTTATGGTTTATCATCACAGTATCGCCAGGCCCTGCCATGCAAAAAGCGGCATGAACAGGACGGCTACTCACGGCATTTATCGTATCGAGGGGATAGTTGAAAGCCACGAGTTGTCCTTTTCCTACAGGCTTCTTAAACCACCTATTGTATGGAAAGAAGCTCTCTCCACCCGTGCGAAGTCCATAACTCCACCTATTCACCAGCACACGGTCGCCACTTACGAGCCAAGGTTTTATGCCCGACTTAGGCACCGTGTATATAGTGAATGCCACACTGCGAAAGAGCAACATTATTGCGGCTGCAGCAATGATAGCTATTAAGAAGCGTATGGAATTTCGCATTCGTTCTCTAAATCCTCAGTAATACCTGAGCTCCAGAACCACTAAGGATATTCTTTTGTTATTATTTTATATTATCAACAAACCTGAAGAGCCTACTCCAGCGTATTCCAGAGAACCCACGTCTGTCGGGATCGCTTGACCACCATATAAAGATAGGCTTACCTACGATATGGTCTTCTGGCACGAAGCCCCAATAGCGCGAGTCGGCAGAGTTATGGCGGTTGTCGCCCATCATCCAGTAATAATCCATCTTAAACGTATAATGGTCTGTCTGTTTGCCGTTGATATATATCTTTCCGCCCTTCACTTCAAGAGTGTTATGCTCGTATGCCTGTATCGGACGTTCATATATTGCGATATTGTTCATATCAAGTTTCACGGTGGCACCCTTCTTCGGAATCCATATCGGACCGTAGTTATCACGTGTCCATCCCGTAACGGCATCAAGAGGATATAGCAAGTCGCCAGTTATCTCTGGTGCTAACTTTATGCTCTTCACAATAGCCTTGTTGGCAGCAAGAGCTTTGGCAGCACGCTTTGTCAACGGCATATATCCGTTTTGGTTCAGGCTCGTAAGGTCTTCCATGCTTATGCCGAGATCTTTCATCATCTCGTCTGGTATAGGCTGATTGAGCTTCACATTATATGTGTACTGTACGTTATCTGGCTCTTTGTTAGGTTTTCCGTCAAGATAAACGATGCGGTTCTTTATCTGCAGAGTCATTCCTGGCAGTCCTACGCAGCGTTTTACGTAGTTTTCCCTGCGGTCTGTAGGACGAGTTATGATTTCTCCGAACTGCTGTGGGTTATTTTCTACATACTCCCTGCCTACCTTGCATACGTTCTTAAAATAGTCGTAACGCTGCTGAGCATTCATGCTTGCCAAGTCAACAGGTTGGTTTTCGAGCAACTGATATCCCATTGCATAACAGATATCTCGATAGAAATCTGCGTTCTGATAGTTTTCTACCAAGGTGTCGCCAGCAGGATAATTGAACACCACGATATCGTTTAGTTTCACTTTGCCGAGTCCTTTCACACGTCGATAATCCCAATGAGGCCATTCGATATACGACTTTGCGTTTATCACTGGCAAGGTGTGTTGTGTCAGAGGCATAGTCAAAGGTGTTTCTGGGATACGAGGACCATAGCTTACCTTGCTTACAAAGAGGTAGTCGCCAGTAAGCAATGACTTTTCAAGTGATGATGATGGGATAACGTAGTTCTGGAAGAAGAACTGGTTAACAAAGTACACAGCAATGAGCGCAAATACGAGTGCATCCACCCACGACATAATGAAACGTGTAGGTCCCTCGGCATCTTTCCACCATTGCCACCTAATTTTCTTTGATATATATACGTCGTATATAAATGGTACAACTATAAGTCCTAACCAACTTTTTACCCAAACAAGAAACAGAAGGTATAATACGAGTACCCCTATGAACTTAGCCCACTGCACTTTCATGTTGAGCTTTTGTTTTTCTTTATCTATCATTGTTATTGCTGTCTTTTAGAATTTAAACATGTCGCTGATAGTGAGCAATCCGCTATGCTCCCTTGTATATTCTGCTGCGAGTACCGCACCTAATGCGAAGCCCTTGCGCGAATGAGCATCATGGGTAATGGTAATGCAGTCTGCATCGCTGTCGTATATCACGGAATGAATACCTGGCACCTCGTCGCGGCGGATGCTCTCTATGGCTAGCTCGTATGCTGCCACCTCGTTTGTACCTTCTACTGTGCCGTCGGCATTACGCTGAACTCCTTTCACCCAGTTGCTCTTACGGTCAACATCGTTTATTATCTCCTCGGCAAGGGTAATCGCCGTACCGCTTGGAGCATCGAGCTTATGTACATGGTGTGTCTCTTCCATACGAACATCATACTGTGGGAAGTCGTTCATTATCTTTGCAAGATACCTGTTTACTGCAGAGAATATTGCCACACCAATAGAGAAATTAGATGCCCAGAATAAGGTTTGTCCACCTTCTGGCGAGCACATCTGTCGAACATCATCACCATGGTCTTTCATCCAGCCTGTCGAACCAGATACAATCTTTACGTTATTTTTAAATGCTCTTAGGTAGTTGCCGTATGCAGCGGTAGGGTTTGTAAATTCTATTGCCACGTCAGCACTCTTGAAAGCATCGTTGTCGAAGTCTTGCTGATTGTTTACGTCTATTATGCACACTATCTCATGACCACGGTCTTTGGCAATCTGCTCTATCATCTTGCCCATCTTGCCATAGCCTATCAATGCTATTTTCATAATCCTTAATTATAGTTTATGTTTTATTTTTATCCTTTTAACTTGCAAATATAATGATTTTACTTATTTTGTTGTTTATTTCCAACTTAAATTTACATAAATAAGTGTACAAAGCGGAATATATCTATTGTTTATACTACCTTTGCAGATAAAATCTTTAACAAGTAATTACACATGGTACTGAATTACATTTGGATAGCATTCTTCATTATTGCATTCGTAATAGCTCTTATAAAACTTGTTTTCTTGGGTGATTTCGAGGTCTTCCCAGCAATGATGAACTCTACGTTCGACTCATCGAAGACGGCTTTTGAAATATCTCTCGGACTAACTGGTGTGCTATCCCTTTGGCTCGGAATAATGAAGATTGGCGAAAAAGGCGGTATGGTTAACGCCTTGGCAAAGCTACTCTCTCCTGTCTTCTGCAAGCTGTTTCCCGATATTCCCAAAGGGCATCCTGTAACGGGTTCTATATTCATGAACATTGCAGCCAATATGCTCGGACTTGACAATGCCGCCACTCCGCTTGGACTGAAGGCAATGGAACAGCTGCAAGACCTAAACAAGAAGAAGGACACGGCTACTAATCCGATGATTATGTTCCTCGTGCTGAACACCAGCGGACTTACCCTTATCCCTGTGAGTATCATGGTTTATAGGGCGCAGATGGGGGCGGCACAACCTACCGATATATTTATTCCTATCCTGCTTGCTACGTTCTTTTCCACAATTTCGGGTATTATCGTAACGAGTTTGTACCAACGTATCAACCTGCTCAACAGGGTTATGATACTCACCATCGGAGGCATGAGTGCTGCCGTGGCTGCCATTATATGGGGCTTCGGTCAGCTCGACAAAGACCAGATGAATACCGTAAGCACTACTGCAGCTAATATTCTTCTTATGTCTATCATCGTTGGCTTTATCCTTGCGGGCGTCAGGAAGAAGGTTAATGTATACGATGCTTTTATAGAAGGAGCAAAAGAGGGATTCCAAACTGCCGTTCGCATCATACCTTATCTCGTTGCTATCCTCGTGGGAATCGGTGTTTTCCGTACTTCAGGTGCCATGGATTGGCTCATCGGCGGGGTGAAATGGACGGTCGAGGTGTGCGGTGGAAATACCGACTTTGTAGGTGCGCTACCTACCGCCCTTATGAAACCGCTCTCTGGAAGTGGTGCTCGTGGCATGATGGTGGATGCAATGACGACATACGGAGCAGACTCTTTTGTTGGCAGACTAAGTTGTGTATTCCAAGGGTCTACAGATACCACGTTCTACATCCTCGCTGTTTATTTCGGTAGTGTAGGCATAAGGTACACAAGGCATGCCGTGGCTTGCGGACTACTTGCTGACCTTGCAGGTGTTATTGCCTCTATTGCAATATGCTACATGTTCTTTTAATACGAAAAGTAAATGAGTTAATATATGGCTGATCTAAAATCGTTAGCAAAAGATACTGCTATCTATGGTATTAGCAGTATTGTTGGTAGATTTCTCAACTACCTCCTTGTGCCGCTCTATACGGCAAAATTGTCGGCGGCAAGTGGTGGATATGGTATCATAACAAACGTATATGCTTATACCGCCCTACTGATGGTTATCCTCACATACGGTATGGAAACTACGTTTTTCCGCTTTGCAAATAAAGAAAACGAGAACCCTCAGAAGGTTTACACTACCACACTCCTAAGCGTAGGCTTTACATCTTTGGTGTTCATCCTACTTGTGTTCATGTTCCTTAACCCTATATCTGCCTTCATGGGCTATCAAGACCACAAGTCGTATATATGGGTGATGGCTATCACCGTGGCTATCGATGCATTCCAATGTATACCTTTCGCTTACCTTAGATATAAGAAGCGTCCGATAAAGTTCGCTGCTCTGAAGATGCTAAATATCTTTATGGCAATAGCACTGAACCTAACGTTCTTCCTCATCTTACCGAATATCTACGACGCTAACGATGGGACGGGCATCATAGCAAGTATCTATAATCCTACCGTGGGTGCAGGTTACGCTTTCTATATCAACCTTTTCTGCTCAGCTTTCCTCACATTATTCTTCTGGGAAGAGCTATTCTGTCAGAAATATTCTTTCGACAAAGCTCTGCTCCGCCGTATGCTCTCCTATAGCTGGCCTATACTTGTGCTCGGCATCGCAGGTATTCTCAACCAGACGGCAGATAAGATTCTCTTTCCTAAGATTTATACGGGAGCCGACTCGCACACACAACTCGGCATCTATGGTGCGGCAAGTAAGATAGCCATGATTATGGCTATGATAACACAGGCATTCCGATATGCCTATGAACCCTTCGTATTCGGAAAATCAAAAGATAAGGACAACCGCAATACGTATGCTAAAGCTATGAAATACTTTATCATCTTCACGCTACTCGCCTTCCTTGTCGTTATCGGTTATATGGACGTGCTACGACATATAATAGGTAGAGACTACTGGGAAGGTCTGCGTGTTGTGCCTATCGTCATGGCGGCGGAAATAATGATGGGTATTTATTTCAACCTTTCTTTCTGGTATAAGCTCATTGACAAGACTATCTGGGGAGCGTATTTCTCTGGCATAGGCTGTGCGGTGCTCATCGCCGTAAATATCATCTTCGTACCTAAATACGGCTATATGGCTTGTGCATGGGCAGGCTTCGCTGGATATGGAACGTCTATGGTTATCTCCTATATCATAGGACAGAGGAAATATCCTATTAACTATCCCATGAAGGAGATTTTCATATACGTAATCATTACTGTAGTTCTCTACTTCTGCATGACGGCAGCTAACAAGAACCTTCCTCTTGCCCTTGCCCTCATCGTGAACACCCTCCTTGGTTTACTATTCGTTGTCTATATCATAAAGAAGGATTTTCCTTTGAGTAACCTACCAATCATAGGCAAATACTTCAGGAAATAACTGATGTTTGCTTATGAAATAGGGAAATAGTATCTACTTAAATACTTAAAGCCCTCACTCTTTAAACACTATATAAAAGAGTGAGGGCTTTTATTATTGCTTTACAACCTTTTTACCGTTGATAATGTAAATACCATTTGGTAGTTTCATTATTTCTGATAATGTCATGTTGTTTCCAACAAGTGTGCCTTGCATAGTGTAAACTTTTACATTCTTATGGTTTGCTATGATTTGCGCTATTGCAGACACTGGAGAATATGAACCATTTATCGTAATGTCTTTATCTGGCATCGTTTCGGGAATATCCTCCCAACCAGCAAACTCATATCCTTCTTTCTCTGGAACTTCGGGAGCAATAATCCTTTCACCGTATTCTAACACTGTTTCGACAAACGTCTCACCATCAATCTTCCATGTTACCTTATGAACATTAACATAGAATATTCCCACTACTATTACATCATAAGCGGGCATAGTTTCAGGAATATCAGACCAACCGCTAAAGGTATATCCCTCTTTCTCTGGATTTTCTTCTGCGGTAATCGTAGATCCAAACTCCAAAGTATAAGTCTTATATACCTCTCCATCAACGACATATTTCAATGTATAGGAATTGGGGGCAAATACTGCAGAAAGAGTGATACTGGAATCTACGATAATACTTCGTGGATTATCTGTGTTTCCGTCAGACCATGATACGAAGTGGTAACCTTCGTCAGGAACAGCAGTAAGAGTGGCGGTAACTCCAAGGTCGTATGTTCCGCCGCCGTTGACAGAACCATATTCAGAATTAGCAATGGTTATCGTTCTTACAGGTTTCACCACATTAACCGACATTTCATTGCCTGTTCCAGAATACTTGTTTACGAGTCCTGGCGTAGACAATAGAACATTGTCTATCTTAAAATTGTAAGTACCGAAAGACGTTTCCTTCTTGACTGCAAACAACACTGTCATCACATTACCCTCACCTTTGGCAATCTCGTTGCCGCCAAGAGAATAACAGAAACAGCGCACATTTCCGTTGTCTACATCACGAGTTGTCATAAAGTAACCATTGGCACGCTCTGACCATACGTTCTTGTCAAGAAGTTCAAAGCTACTCTTGTCGTACTTCACATCAAACTGCAAACCATTCACCACATCATTGTTTGACAACGCTAACTGTAGGCGAAGTGTGTCTCCAGGTTCTACATCAGCACCACTAAGTGTGATATAATTAGGCGAATATCTATTGCCCGACACCTTTATGTTGTGCAACCTCTTATCGGGGTCGTTAGCATAAAGCTGCAAGAGTTCGTTGTAGTCGCCCTCCTCTGTGCCGTCCCACACGACGTTTACATCAGTTCTACTCCCCGAATCAATCACTATCGGCAGTTTACAATCCACCTTTAAGTGTTCCGAACTTGCCACAATACGCTCTATCCTCAGCGGAGCCGAACCATAGTTATATATAGGGAAAGTTGTCTTTGCCTCCTGAGTGATTGATGTGCGCCCCATACTTATGGCATCCGATGCACTCATACTTGGACTGAGGATATTAACGTAGCCAGAGTATTTGTCTGACAACACATCCGTCTCTTTGCCCTTGATGTTTGCCGTCAGCATTGCCTTCTGTGCACCAAGCGAAGTGCTGTATCTACCATTTAGCTTTACCTTAAACGTAGCAATAGTTCCGTCGTTTCCACTAAACGGACTATCACTCAGTGAGAAAGCGATGGCACGTAGCATCCTGTCTTTCATGGAGACCGAAAGCTGATGGTCTGCCTTGCGGTTGTAGAGAGAGAAGCTCCCATCAACATACTCCAACTGTTCTGGCATATTGAAGTCAAACTGGAAGCCTGTGATATCATCCATGTTGTTCATACGTAGAGATATGGCAACAACAGAGTCGGCAATTCCTGATACATCCTCTACATGCAGCTCGTTTACGGCAAATGGCAGAGCTTGCAGCTTCACGGTGTTCAACTTGTATATGCTGTTGGTGATAAACTTTGCCTCTTCCGCTATTCCGCCACGCTCCACAGGAGCATAGTTTAAGGTGAACATCTTACTACCACCAGCTGCAATCTCCACGGGGAAAGACTCGCTGCAAGAGAACTCCGCAGCACTAAACTCCACTCCGCTTACCGTAAGCGTAGCATTACCCACGTTGTTCACCTCTACTGTCTGTTGATAACTGCTTCTGATAGGCACCCTACCATAGTTTATGAGCATCGTACTGTATGTAGCCTTGGCACACAGTATGGTGGCATTGCCTGATGTAGAAGTAGCATTACTGATAGTATTGCCCTCACTATCAGTAAGTACAACTTTGTCGGCAGTTAAAGAGATGTCGGATGGTTCGTTGCCGAGCTTAAGCTTTACCGTTGCAATAGCACCGCTACCTGCTGCGATATTACTCATCGACATGGAATAAACAAAAACGTTCAGCTTTCCGTCCTTCACTCCTGCCGTAACGCTATGACCACTTGTGCGCTCTGTAGTCTTAGCAGAGTTCTCCACAAGTGATAGTCGAGAGTCGAGCGGTATTGAGACCTGTACCGATGATACTTTGTCGCTGTTAGCCAGTCCTACCTGCAGTTCCACCGTATCCCCAGGCTTGCCCTCCACCGTGCCGATGCTGACAACATTGTCGGCAGCGGCACTCACCGCCACCGACAATATCATCATACATACAAGCAACAAGGACTTGATAATATGTTTCGTCATAGATAAAAAATCTCGTTAAGGAATGACTTTTTACTTCACTACCTTCACGCCGTCAACGATATACACTCCAGCAGGAAGTTTCTTTAGGTCGCTACTGCGTCCAGATACCTTAACACCTGTCAGCGTATAAATGCCTGATACGTTCATTGCGTCAGCTCCAAGACGGGTGATATTAGTAGTCTGTCCTGCCTTAGCCTCTACGTTGCTTCCTGTAGTATCGCTCAGTCGGATATCCATCACCTTAGCGTTGCCAATGTTCAATACGGCATGTTTGCCTGCCGACAGCGTCTTTCCGCTCATGCTATATGCGAGATAGATATAGTCGTTGTCGCTGAGCCATGATGAAGTCTGCTCAAATCCGTTCATGTCGTCCATTGCCTTAATATCGCTTCCCTTCTCCGTAGCGAGCTGTATCTGCACACCAGCAAGTTCAACAGGAGAGTCTACATATGCGATACCATTCTCTACGGTGTATGTTGCCGTAGCCATAGCCAAAGAGTTTGTCGTTGCCTCTGGGTGCAGGATAGTGCGAATGATGCCCACAACATCGAGGATGTCAATCTGCAAGTCTTTGTTCACATCGGCTGCCTCAAAGATAAATGGTTTTGGTGTCTGTCCTGAAGCATAGTTCACGGTAGCTATCACGTCAGCCACATCCACTGTACCAGAGCCATTGGCATCGCCAAGCGTTGATGTCTTCGGTGTTACGGCAACGACATTCGATGGGTCGGTCTCCTTTAGGTCGGTGGTTATCACCTTATAAAGATAATAATAGGTGGTGTTTG
>CAVKAH010000025.1:0-18819 GCA_963654095.1 Oscillospiraceae bacterium | reverse complement strand
GTCATTACATTGCGATAAGTATTTATAAGTCAAGGCAATAAGTAACCTTGACAGAAGCTTTTGTTTAAAGTTATCTGTCATTATCTGTCAGTAGCCAAATACAACGCTTTTTCTATATAAACTGTTAATGCACAATACTTTAAGCCTAATTTTACCCATAAACTTCCCTTCTGTTACCTATATCTTTTTTATACGTTACCCTATACTATTTTACCTGAAAAGTGGGTACTTTTATAAAAAAAACGGGCTTATATGACAAAAATCGTCTCTCCCCCTATGACAGATTAGTGACAGATAGATGACAGATATTGTAAACACTTAATAATATAACCTCCTTATATACAAACACTTATATTGTCCGCTGACAGAATGATAGATAAAACAAAAAAAATAATAATAGCAATAAGAGAAAGAAAACTACTTTATAACACACAAAAAGCCCCACTCAGCATAATGCCAAGCGGGGCTAACTTGTATTAAGAATATGATTTACATTATTCTATGTGTGGATTAGAGCTGTGGACCAGCAGCAACGAGAGCCTTACCAGCCTCGTTTGTCTCATACTTCTTGAAGTTCTTGATGAAACGAGCAGCGAGGTCTTTAGCCTTCTCTTCCCACTCTGATGCGTTAGCATAAGTATCGCGTGGGTCGAGGATGTTAGGATCTACGCCCTCTAGCTGTGTAGGAACAACAAAGTTGAAGAATGGGATAGTCTTTGTTGGAGCAGCATCGATAGAGTGGTCGAGTATAGCATCGATGATACCACGTGTATCGCGGATAGAGATACGCTTACCTGTTCCGTTCCAACCAGTGTTTACCAAGTATGCCTTAGCACCGCTCTTCTCCATCTTCTTAACGAGCTCCTCAGCATATTTTGTTGGGTGAAGCTCCAAGAAAGCCTGACCGAAGCAAGCAGAGAATGTAGGAGTAGGCTCTGTGATACCACGCTCTGTACCAGCCAACTTAGCTGTGAAGCCAGAGAGGAAGTAGTACTTTGTCTGCTCTGCGTTTAGTATTGATACTGGAGGAAGAACACCGAATGCGTCTGCTGAAAGGAAGATAACCTGCTTTGCTGCAGGACCCTGAGATGCAGGACGCTGTATGTTCTTGATGTGGTAGATAGGATATGAAACACGAGTATTCTCTGTTACGCTCTTATCTGCGAAGTCGATCTTGCCGTCCTTGTCCACTGTTACGTTCTCAAGGAGAGCGTCGCGACGGATAGCGTTGTAGATGTCTGGCTCAGACTCCTTGTCGAGGTTGATAACCTTGGCGTAGCAGCCGCCCTCGAAGTTGAACACGCCCTCGTCGTCCCATCCGTGCTCGTCGTCGCCGATGAGCTTACGCTTCGGGTCGGTAGACAGAGTGGTCTTACCTGTACCAGACAGACCGAAGAAGATAGCTGTGTTCTCTCCGTTCATGTCGGTGTTGGCAGAGCAGTGCATAGAAGCCATGCCCTTCAGCGGCAGGAAGTAGTTCATCATAGAGAACATACCCTTCTTCATCTCACCACCATACCATGTGTTGATGATAACCTGCTCCTTAGAAGTAACGTTGAAAACAACGGCTGTCTCTGAATGTAGACCAAGCTCTTTCCAGTTCTCAACTTTAGCCTTTGAGGCGTTGTAAACGATGAAGTCTGGCTCCTGATCGAACTCAGTCTCGTTCTGAGGACGGATGAACATATTTGTTACGAAGTGAGCCTGCCATGCTACCTCTACGATGAAGCGAACCTTCATGCGTGTATCTTTGTGAGTTCCGCAGAAACCATCTACTACGTATAGTTTCTTGTTGGAAAGTTCCTTCTTAGCAATTTCCTTTACAGCATTCCATGCCTCTGGAGTTGCCTTGTGGTTGTCGTTGTGATATTCCTCAGAGTCCCACCATACTGTGTCGTGAGAGTTCTCATCGTCAACGATAAACTTGTCCTTAGGTGAACGACCGGTATAGATACCTGTCATTACGTTTACTGCACCGAGTTCTGTCTCCTGTCCAACCTCGAAGCCCTCGAGGTCAGCTTTTGTTTCTTCGTTGAACAATACCTCATAAGAAGGATTGTACAGAACCTCAGTTGTACCTGTGATTCCGTACTTCTCTAAAACTGACTTATCAAATTTTGCCATTTTATAAATAAATTAAATGTGAATATTCTCTTGTTTTTATGTAGAACACCTATTATTATAATGATAATACCTACTTCTTATAATTCGGGGCAAAGGTAACAAAAAACTATTTTTCAACAAAGGGAACAGCTTCAAAATTGTATTACCCTCACTCTTTTTAGGTTAAAGTTGTTTAAATGTATATGTCCTAATATGTATTTGCAAATCGCAAATAGCATTTATTCTTCTTGTTTGTTTACTTTTGCATAAAACATAAGTATATTATGCAATCATGATATCCTATTAAAAACATAATACCAATAGTCAACATACGACAAATAAAACATCAAGATAAATATGAAAATAATAAACTTTAGTGAGCAGAATTCAGTGATGAACCAATATCTTGCCGAGATACGCGACAAGGATTATCAGCAGAACCGCCTCGTGTTTCGTAATAACATCTGTCGTATTGGTGAGGTAATGGCGTATGAAATGAGTAAGACTTTCGATTATGAAGTCAAGACTGTGCATACGCCACTTGCCGATGCAGAGGTCAGTGTGCCTACTGATGATGTGGTTGTGGCAACGATATTTCGTGCTGGACTGCCGTTTCATACGGGCTTCCTGAATATCTTTGACCATGCAGGCAATGCCTTTGTCAGCGCATATCGTAAGTACACTGACGAGGCACATACACAGGTGGGAATACACATCGAGTATCTTGCCACACCTGATCTTAACGGCAAGACACTTATTATTACCGACCCGATGCTTGCCACTGGTGGTTCTATGGAGTTGGGTTATAAGGCTTTCCTGACGAAGGGAACACCAAAACATGTGCATGTAGCTTGTGTTATTGCTACGCCAGAGGGTATAGAGCATGTTAAGAAAACATTCCCTGATGCTGAAACTACTATATGGTGTGCAGCGGTAGACCCAGGGATGAACGAGCATAAGTACATCGTGCCAGGATTTGGTGATGCTGGCGACTTGTGCTTTGGTGGCAAACTATAATATGATATGTGGCAGTATTGGTAAATCCAAGCCATATAAAATTAAAATAAAAATCCTTCAGACTGTCTGTATCTCATAGAGTATCAGGTGTTTAGTCTGAAGGATTTTATTTTGTATATCCCTATTTGCCAGTAGGAAGGTTTGTTGTCAAACCGTCTGGCAGTAATTGTTTCTTTATAAAAATCCTGAGTCGGCAATCGTAAGTAGGGTGTTTACGGTTTGTAAGCCTATACTTTATGAAGCGTCAGAATATGGATAACGAAGCGTTAGAGTATACTTTTTGTGATAAGAGTTGGTTGTGAAAAGTGTAGAATCTATAGTGAAAGTTTGCGCTTAAAATCTTAATAATATAATAATTAATATAATATAGTACCTTATAAGGTGGGATTTTGAAAATTTCTCATTACATTTGCAACTAAATTTTATATAATTTGAAAAGATGAAAAGAAAGTTTATGTCATTGCCGTTGCTGTTTGCAGGAGCCTTCATGTTGGCTTCATGTCTCGGTGATGATACAGAAAGCAATACAACATATTATAGCGACGCTGCGATAACGTCGTTCACATTGGGTACGCTAAACAGTACTTATTTGTATAATAACGGCGACACTATAAAGCAAACCACTAATGGTAAGGATAGTACAACTACCGTAGATTGCAGCGGTTATAAGATGACTATAGACCAGTTGAAGCATGAGATTTACAATACAGACTCATTGCCAGCAGGCGTAGACTATAGGAAAGTTGTTTGTACGGTAAATACTAAGAACTCAGGTGTGTTAGGCTTGATGCGCTTGAAGAATAAGGATACCGACAAGGATACACTCGACTATTATTCGAGCGACTCCGTAGATTTCACTAAGCCACGCCTGTTTCGTGTCTATTCAAACGACGGCACAAACTACCGTAGCTACAACGTAACGCTGAATGTGCATAAGGAACAGCCCGATTCTTTCGCATGGCATCGCCAGACAATGACAGACATCGTAAGTGGAATGTCTGTGTCTTCAGATGTCAAACTCCTACCGATGGGCGACAAGATGTATATGGTACTTGCAGGTGGCGGTAACGCATACTTTGCGGTGAAAGACATCAACGACGACAGTAAGGCATGGAGCGCAACAGGTTCCAATATGAATATGACGTTCAGTTCTGAGGCATGCAAGAATGTTGCAGTACTCAACGGATATATCTATCTTTACGACCAAAGTCGTTTGTTCCGTGCTACCGATGGCTGTACATGGGAGCAGTTAACACCGACAGGCTTTGACAACGTGAAGAATCTTGTAGGCTCAGGAAGCGGAAAGCTATATGCCACAACATCTACGGGCGTGATATCGTCGGCAGATGGTATAAGTTGGACGGCAGGAATACTCGACAGTGACGCCAACTCTCTGCCTAAAGAAAACGTGAATGTATGCACTCTGCCTTCAAAGACAAATAAGAACGTAGAGAGAGTGCTTATGATTGGCGATGCACAGGTTAGTGATACTGCAGCTGTAGTATGGGGAAAACTCGAAGACGCAGATGATGATACGTATTCTTGGTCGCAATATGAGGGTGCTTACAAATATTTGCTCCCTAACATGAAAGGACTCTCTGTTATGGTGTACGACGGGAAACTTTATGCTATAGGCGGAGAAGGACAAAATGGAAGCAACGCCAAAGCATACAACAAACTATATTGCAGCGAAGACCAAGGATTAACATGGCAACTAAGCACCTTATTCACTCTTCCTGCTGGACTGCAGACTGACGTGGATGCAAAAACCATCTGTATGGCTGCCGATAAGGAAAATCATGTATGGATAGTTTCTTCGCAAACGGGTGAAGTGTGGAAGATGCGCATCAACCGCCTTGGTTGGGAAACAAAATAGAAATAGTATATTCTTTATATATATATATAATAAGGTATAAGAAATATGCTCCCATTAATCCCATATACAACCATTAGAAAGGGCCTTTTATATACCCTCCCGTTGGGAGGGATAGGGTGGGTTTCGTGTATCCTTTTTCTTTTCTCTCTTCCCCTTTCGGCACAAGAAGACGATATGTACAAGATGGAGATAGGAGCAGGTGTAGGTATGGTTAGTTATGAAGGCGATTTCAATGGTAGTATAACAAGTAATATGCAGCCGGGGGCGTCTATCGTACTAAGGCGAGTATTCAATCCTTATATGGGACTCAAGCTGAACCTTATGTACGGCAAGCTGAAAGGTAGTTCGAAAGACGTAGACACCTATTATCCCGACTATCAGCAAGAGCAGTACGACTTCAGTAACACGCTGCTGGACCTCTCGCTAACGTACGAGTACAACTTCTGGCCATACGGCACGGGGAGAGACTATCGTGGCGCAAAGAAACTGACACCTTTTGTGTTCCTTGGGCTTGGTGCTACCTATGTGAAGACGTCGGAGAAGGGCGTGTTTACGGGAAATCTGCCTATAGGAGTAGGCGTTAAATACAAGCTCGGCAAGAGAGTAAATCTAGGAGTAGAGTGGGCAATACACTTCTCGCTAAGCGATGAGCTTGATGGGGTGAAAGATCCATATATGATAAAGAGCAGCGGACTATTTAAGAATACCGACTGCTACACAGCTCTGCAACTGACGCTGACGTACAGCTTCATGCAGAAATGTAGAACATGCAATAGTGATAAATATGACTGATAACTCAAATATACAATTAGATATGGCACGTATACCCGAGCATATCGCCGTAATCATGGACGGTAACGGCAGATGGGCTACGGAACGCGGAAAGGAAAGGAGCTACGGGCATCAGGCAGGTGTAGAGACCGTGAGGCGAATAACATCGGAGTGTACAAGGCTCGGAGTGAAATACTTAACGCTTTACACCTTCTCTACCGAAAACTGGAACCGTCCTGCCGACGAGGTGGCTGCACTGATGGGACTCGTACTGACAGCACTGGAAGATGAATTGTTTATGAAGAACGATGTACGCTTCCAAGTGATAGGCGACCTCGACCGTCTGCCAGACGTTGTGCAGAAGAAATTGCAAGAGACCATAGAGCATACGGCAGGCAACAAGACCATGACCATGATAATCGCTCTAAGCTATTCGGCAAGATGGGAAATTACAAGAGCCGTCAGGAATATTTCCACATTAGTGGCACAAGGGAAGATTAAGGAAGATGAGATAACCGAAGATCTTATAACCCAGAACCTCACCACAAACTTTATGCCCGACCCCGACTTGCTAATACGTACGGGTGGTGAGTTGAGAATCTCAAACTACCTGTTGTGGCAGATAGCATATTCAGAACTATATTTCTGTGATACCTATTGGCCGGACTTTATGGAGGAAGATTTGCATAAGGCAATAGCAAGTTATCAGAACAGACAGAGACGCTTTGGCAAGACTGAAGCACAGGTGGAAAGCGAAGAAAAATAAAGTAAGACATACAATATAGACACGAACGATGAATAAAACAATAAACAGACTGCTACTCTCCTTAGTGGCAGTACTGACTACACTTAGCGCAACGGCACAGGAAAAAATCGTAAATCCAGATATTACCTATGCAGGTTCTCCAAGAAACTGCATTATTGGAGGTATCGCAGTGTCGGGAGTGGAGGGATACGAAGACTATATGCTTGTAGGTATCTCAGGATTGTCTGTAGGTCAAGAAATTACACTTCCAGGACAGGAAATAACCGATGCCGTGAAGAGATATTGGCGACACGGACTATTCTCAAAGGTAACTGTGGCTGCCGACTCAATAATTGGCGACAAGGCGTATCTACATTTCTATCTTGCCACAAGACCACGCGTTTCTGTTATCAACTACACGGGAGTAAAGAAGTCGGAAAGGGAAGACCTTGAGACAAAACTCGGACTGCTCAAGGGTAGTCAGATAACTCCTAACATGATAGACCGTGCAAAAGTACTTGCAGGAAATTATTTCAATGACAAGGGATTTAATAATGCTGAGATCACCATCACACAGATTGATGACGTGTCAAACAAGAACCACGTGATACTTAATGTGGATGTTGACAAGAAGGAAAAGATAAAAGTACGCCACATAGTCCTTGAAGGAAACAAGTCTTTGAAGACAAATAAGATAAAGGGCGGACTATTCTCTAAGGGCGCTCTCGGTAAAATACGTGAGGCTGGAACGATGGCAAGTTTCATGAAATCTACCAAGTTCACGCCAGACAGATATAAGGAAGGTAAGCAGGCATTGCTTGACAAATACTATGAACTCGGTTTCCGCGATGCTGAAATCCTTGATGATAGCGTGTGGAACAATGACCCTAAGCATGTCAATGTATATATCAAGATAGACGAGGGTAAGAAATATTTTATCCGAAACATTACGTGGGTTGGTAACACAGTGTTCACTACCGACTATCTAAGTCGTGTACTCGGTATGAAGAAGGGCGATGTTTATAACCAGAAACTCCTGAACAAACGTCTTACAGAAGATGAAGATGCCGTGGGTAACAACTATTGGAACAGCGGTTATCTCTTCTATAGCCTTCAGCCAACAGAGGTGAATATCGTGGGTGACTCTATAGATCTTGAGATGCGTATCTATGAGGGACAGCAGGCACATATTAGCAGAGTTCGTATAAATGGTAACACTCGACTATATGAAAATGTTATCCGTCGTGAGCTTCGTACAAAGCCAGGTGACCTTTTCTCTAAGGAAGCGTTGCAGCGTACTGTCAGAGAGCTTGCCTCAATGGGACACTTCGACCCAGAGCAGATTAATCCTGATGTGCAGCCTAATCCAGAAGACGGAACCGTAGATATCAACTACGGACTCGTACAAAAGTCAAACGACCAAGTAGAGTTCTCGCTCGGATGGGGACAGACGGGTGTCATTGGACGTGTAGGACTGAAACTCAACAACTTCTCTATGCGCAACCTTTTCAACAAGAACCGTGAGCATCGTGGTATTATGCCAGTCGGCGACGGTGAGACACTCTCTCTCGGAGCACAGACCAATGGTTCTTATTATCAGTCGTACAATGCAAGTTACTCTACAAGTTGGTTCGGCGGAAAGAGACCTATACAGTTTACTGTTGGTGCTTACTTCTCAAAGCAGACCGACGTAAATAGTAACTACTACAACAGTGCATCTATGTACAACTACTACTATAACTATTATGGTTACGGAAGTAGCTACAACTATAACTACGAGAACTATCTCGACCCTGACAAGTATGTAGAACTCTTCGGAGTGTCAGTAGGATGGGGAAAACGTCTACGTTGGCCAGACGACTATTTCCAACTCTCTGCAGAACTATCATATCAGAGATATATGCTTAAGAACTGGTCATACTTCATCGTGTCGGATGGTAACTGTAATAACCTTAACTTGAGCCTGTCGCTATCACGTACTTCTACCGACAACCAGCTCTTCCCACGCCGTGGTTCAGAGTTCCTTGCATCCGTAACGGTTACTCCACCATGGTCTAAGTTCCAGAAAAAGGACTACGAAAACCTTGCTACAGACCGCAATTCACCAAACTATAAGGATGAGCAACAGGAGAAATACCGTTGGGTAGAATATCACAAGTGGAAGTTTAAGGCACGTATGTTTACTGCTCTCACCAGCGGACAGAAGTGTTTCGTACTTATGACACGTGCTGAGATGGGTATCCTTGGCTCATATAACAAGCATAAGAAATCACCATTCGAGACTTACTATGTGGGTGGTGATGGTATGAGTGGTTATTCTTCAGGCTACGCAGAGGAGACTATCGGATTACGTGGATACGAGAATGGTACCGTGGGATACAATAGTTATGCTTACGACCGCTTCACAGTAGAGCTTCGTTATCCGTTCCTTCTCGGAAACACCACGATATATGGTCTTACCTTCCTTGAAGCAGGTAACGCATGGAGCGACACAAAGAAGTTTAATCCATTCGATATGAAGCGTTCAGGTGGTGTCGGTGTTCGTATCTATCTGCCAATGGTAGGTCTGATGGGTATCGACTGGGCATACGGCTTCGATAAAGTACTCAACGGAACCTCTTACAAGAAGGGTGGATCACAGTTCCACTTCATCTTGGGACAGGAATTCTAAAAATAATAAAGTCATACCACAATGAAGAAACTACTATTTATCACAGCTATGCTGTTTTCAGCATTAGGCATGAGTGCACAAAAGTTTGCACTCATAGATATGGAATATATCTTGAAGAATATCCCAGCATACGAACGTGCCAACGAACAACTCTCTCAAGTGGCAAAGAAATGGCAGGCAGAAGTAGACGCCATTGGCACTGAGGTGCAGACAATGTATAAGAATTACCAGAACGAGTCAGTCTTCTTGTCGCAAGAACAGAAGAAAACACGTCAGGAGTCTATCCTCGCAAAGGAGAAAGAGGCAAGTGAACTGAAGAAGAAATACTTTGGTCCAGAGGGAGAACTTTATAAGAAGCGTACAAGCCTAATGACACCTATACAAGAGGAGATATATACAGCGGTGAAAGATATCAGCGACTTGCGTGGCTATTCGCTTGTTCTCGACAGAGCGTCAGACACAGGTATAATATTCGCTTCGCCAAAGGTGGATATAAGTAATGAAGTACTCACAAAGTTGGGATATTCTGCAAATTAATTTGTGAGGATAGAAAAAACATATTACATTTGCAGACCCAAAAAGATAATATTAATAACGTAACAAATAAAGAAAGAAAATGAAAAAACTGATTTTGATGTTGATGCTGTTTGCTCCTGTAGCAACTTTCGCACAGAAGTTCGGACATGTCAACGCACAGGCTGTTATGGAAAGCCTCCCAGATTTTATTAAGGCTCGTGCCGAAGTAGAAGGACAGGCAAAGGCTTACGACAACGATTTGCAGGCTATGCAGAAAGAAATTCAGACTAAAGCAGAGGCTTACGACAAGAATGCATCTACAATGAACGAGACAAAGCGTAAGGAAACAGAGGCTGAGCTTCAGGGACTTTACCAGAAATTCCAGCAAGCACAGCAGGACAACAGTCAGGCTTTGCAGAAATTGCAGAATGAAAAGATGCAACCAATCGTAGCAAAGCTGCAGACCGCTATTAAGAATGTAGGCAAGGCAGGCGGATATGTATATATCATGGACCTCTCAAGTGGCATCCCTTATATTAGCGAAACTCTCAGTAAGGACGTTACTGCTGATGTTAAAGCTGAGCTTAACAAGCTGAAATAATCAGAGATATACATAGATAACAAGACGTTTTGACTAACGTATATCATACGGAGTGTGTCAAAAGTAAAGGACTGCGCTTGATAGCTCCTTGCTTTTGACACATTTTGCTTTTGGCAAAAGGGACGTCTTGCTCCAAGCTATTACCTATTTATAAATATATAAGACGGATATTATGAAGAAGACTATAGTATTTTTCCTCATGGCGATGCTGTCGCTTGCCATAAATGCGCAGGATTTCAAATTCGCCTATTTCAGTTTTGATAACGCTCTCAAGTCAATGCCCGACTATGGATTGGCTCTCGCAAACATAGACAAGTTGCGCACGCAGTATGATGCGGAGATAAAGCGAGCAGAGAAAGAGTTTAACACAAAATATGAGGAGTTTCTTGAGAACCAGCAGTCGATGGACCCAGTAATTCTCGACAAACGACAGGCAGAACTACAGGAACTATTGCAGAAGAACCTAAAGTTTAAGCAAGAAGCAGACCGCTTGCTCACACAAGCCGAGACAGACGCTTATGCTCCGTTGAAGGCAAAGCTTCGCGAAACAGTAAAGAAGATAGGTGCAGAGCGTGGATATGCCTTTGTGCTAAATACCGACGGCGAGGCTTGTCCTTATGTAGACAGCACTAAAGGCGATGACATCAACATCATCGTTTCGGATGCTCTGAAATAGAAAAGTATAGCATAAAAGATATAAAAATGAAACTTTCAGTATCTCCAGGTTCTATCGGTGTCTTCGACTCAGGATATGGTGGACTCACAATTCTCCATCAGATGCGGCAGCTAATGCCGCAGTATGACTATCTGTATCTTGGTGATAATGCAAGAGCACCATACGGAACACGCTCCTTTGATATAGTATATCAGTTTACGAGAGAAGCCGTTTTGAAGCTCTTTAGTCTAGGATGTCATCTCGTAATCCTTGCCTGTAACACAGCTTCGGCAAAGGCATTGCGCACCATACAACAGAATGATTTGCCAGGCATAGACCCAGAAAGGAGAGTGCTCGGAGTGATACGTCCAACGGCAGAATGTATCGGACAGATAACGCAGAGCCGACATGTGGGCATCTTTGCCACGGTGGGAACAATAAAGAGCGAGAGTTACGTGCTGGAGATACAGAAGCTCTACCCCGACATATCCGTAACAGGAGAGCCATGCCCGATGTGGGTTCCGCTTATTGAGAATAATGAGTATGATAGTCCGGGAGCAGACTATTTCGTTGAAAAGCGTATTGGAAACCTAATGCGCCGCGACCCTAAGATCGACTCTATAATACTTGGATGCACTCATTATCCGCTATTGCTGAACAAGATACTTAAATATGTGCCACGCGGCGTAAGGATAATTCCGCAAGGAGAGTATGTGGCAAACAGCTTGAAAGACTATATGTTGCGTCATCCAGAGATGGACGCAAAATGCTCCAAAGGTGGAAAATGTCATTATATGACAACGGAGAATGTAGACAAATTCCGTGAGTCGGCACAGTTGTTCCTACATGAAAAAGTGGATGTAGAGCAGGTAACGCTTGAATAAACAACAATTCTTTCAGATAGAAAGGAATATCATCAAATTTGTAAAGTCAAGTTGCCAACTCTCCAAATATTAGTACTAACAGACTGTCATAAAGAAGATAGAATATCAAAAAGTCATATTTTTTTATCAGTTAGTATAGCCAAAGCGGCTATCATTTGCGGTATCTTTGCAATAGATAATTTGCAAACCAGCACGATTTCCAAGTAATTTCGATTTCCTGCATACGTTTCGCAACATCTTTGTAAGATATAGTTCCGCCTTATTATATAATAGGTGATGAGATAAAGAAATATTGTTAGTTAGTATTAATTGAGCAGAAAAAGCATGTGTGGCTTGAGGGAAAGTCGTACATGCTTTATTTTTTTGTGTAAAGAACCCTTTGTATAATACAAAATGTATAGTCTTCAATGAATACGAAACTCCATTTACTTAATACAGATATAGAAGCTCCAAAGCTTTTCACGTATCCTTTTAACTATACGCCACATCCTTTATGTGTTATAGCGGCAAGGCTGTTGCAAGAATATGTGGCGAGTGTAGACGTATTGAAGGAAGATGCAGATAAGGGAAAGATGTTTGGGGTGCTTGTCGTAAGAGACTCCAAGCAGCGGTTAGGGTATCTTGCTGCTTACTCAGGACTACTTGCAGCAAGAAACGACTGGGATTTTTTCGTACCTTCGGTATTTGATAGCATGCAGCCAGATGGGTATTTCAAAACACACGAAAAGGAGATAAGCGATATAAACGATAAGATTTCAGCTTCGGAGAATGATGAAGAACTCGTGCGTTTCAAGAATATTTTGGCAGAAGTGAGGCAGAGAGCAGAAGCTGAAATTATTGCTTATAAAGACTTTATGAAGCTCTCCAAACAAAAAAGAGACGAGGCGAGAGCCGTAGACTCTGATATTTCGGAGGAACAGAACACAGCATTTATAAAGGAAAGTCAATTCCAAAAAGCAGAATTACGACGGATTAAGAAACGCTGCGCTGAGGATATTGCAGCAGCAGAGAATGATGTTAACGACAAGGAGGGAGAGATTGTTCGCTTGAAAAAGAAGAGAAAAGATCTGTCAGACTCTCTTCAACAGTGGCTCTTCTCACAGTATGACATGCTTAATGCTAGGGGAGAACATCGCAACTTATGCGACATTTTTGCAGAAACCCCACAGGGTGTGCCTCCATCGGGTGCTGGCGACTGTTGCGCTCCCAAGCTGTTGCAGTATGCTTACCTTAACGGCATGGCACCTTTGTGTATGGCGGAGTTCTGGTGGGGCAGGTCGCCAAAGACTGAAATACGCCATCATCTGCACTATTATCCTGCATGTCGCAGTAAGTGTAAACCCATACTCGGTTTTATGATGCAGGGACTTAACGTTGAGCCAAACCCTCATGACACTGAGCCGAACGGTTCCGAACTAAAGATAATGTATGCCGACGAGAGCATCATTGTGGTGAGTAAACCATCAGGAATGTTATCAATGTCAGGAAAAATAAATAGGAGATGTGTGGCTGATAGCCTTCGTGAGGAATTCGGAAACGGATATTATATGCCAGCCCACCGCCTTGATATGGACACCAGCGGACTGCTTATTGTGGCTCGTTCTGCCGACATACTGCAAAGACTTCATAAACAGTTTGCCGACAGACAAGTGCGAAAACGCTATGCGGCAGTACTTGATGGTGAGGTAAAGGCGGAACGACACGGTTTCATCCGCCTACCTTTGGCAGCAGATTTTAACGACAGTCTGCGTCAGACGGTTGATTTCTGTATGGGCAAACCATCCGTTACAGAGTATCAAATCGATAGAATAGAGAAAGGAAAGACATATATAAAATTGTTCCCACATACAGGAAGAACCCATCAGTTGAGGGTACATTGCGCACATTCAGAGGGACTTTCTACCCCAATACTTGGCGATTCTTTGTATGGTCATCCGTCAGATGTGCGTCTTATGTTGCATGCAGAGTATATCACATTCGTGCATCCCGTTACTGGAAAGAAAATGGAATTTACAGATGATTTTATTGGTTTTGATGTGTAACAGCATAGTTGGCATTATTAATATTATTTATAGATGTATAGAAAAAAACAATTAAATGTGGCTTTGAAGCAATAGAAAAAATCAATAACTTTGCCAACGAAGAAATACAAAATACATAACATTTAATACAAAGACACTATGAAAAAGAAATTTATTTGCACAGTTTGCGGTTACGTCTATGAGGGTGATGCAGCTCCAGAGAAATGTCCTGTATGTAAAGCTCCAGCTTCAAAGTTTAAGGAGATGACAGATGATAACGCTGATGACTTTGCCACAGTGCATGAACTTGGCGCAGCACGCAAGGAAGATGCTAACGAAGAAATGATAAAAGACCTCGAAACCCACTTCAATGGTGAGTGTGGCGAGGTGGGAATGTATCTCGCAATGAGCCGTCAGGCTGATCGCGAGGGTTATCCAGAGATTGCAGAGGCTTTCAAGCGTTATGCTTTCGAGGAAGCAGAACACGCTTCTAAGTTTGCAGAACTTCTTGGTGACGTATTGAAAGATACAAAGAGCAACCTTGAAGCTCGTATTGCTGCAGAGCGTGGAGCATGTGAAGACAAGTTCCGTATTGCCCGCAATGCCAAGGCAGCAGGTATGGATGCTACTCACGACACCGTTCACGAGATGGCAAAAGATGAGGCTCGCCACTGCGCAGGCTTTATGGGTCTGTATAAGAGATACTTCAAATAATACTCTATCGCATATATTGCGACAGAAAAGCATTAAAGGCTTCCGTAGAAATATGGAAGCCTTTAATGTTTTTGTATACCCCAAATATGATAACAAAAAGGTGGTTTTAGGTGTGAAAAATAAGAAAAGTGAAAAAATCTTTCCTTGTTTAATATATATTTGTTACTTTTGCATGCGTTATAAGGATATTAAGGTAAAAACAAACTACATTAATTAAAAACGATAGATTATGAGAAAAACTTTACTCTCTATGGTTGCCATGATGGCAACAAGTGGTGCTGTTATGGCACAGAGTGCGGTAACGGAGATACCAAGTTCTAAAGGTTTAATGTTTGAGGCTACAGCACTTTCTCCAAACGGACGTTATCTTGGTGGTACTGCTGTTGCATCATATACAGAATCTGATGATGAAACAGATGCTGCAGTAGGTGGTGTGTTCCTTTATGATAAAGAAAAGGGAGAGGTAATAACCTTTAGTGCTCCTGATGCAGATACTGATGCACAGATTAAATGTGTTGCCAATACTGGTGTGGCAGTAGGTTGGAACGGTCCTGCAGCTACATTCGACTTTGCCACAAAGGAGATGAAAACGTTTGGTGAAACTGATCAGTATTTGTTCTGTGGTATAAGTCCTGACGGAAAGCTTATCGTTGGTGCTCGCTATGATGATGAACAGCAGGTAGAAGGAATACCATGTATGTTCAATGACGGCACGCCTGTAGACCTGTCTGAACCTTCTGACAAATTCCTCGGTGGTACGTATTCGGGTTCTTCAGCTCTTAGCGTTTCCAACGATTCTATTATTTCTGGATATTGGGTAGACGATTTTGCAACACGTCCAGCAATTATGTGGGCTCCAAACCGTGATGGAAAGTCATTTATGGCATATCCTTTCTCTCGTCCTTACTTTGCACCTGGTTATGAATCTACTCTTCCTTATGCAGCATTTAGTTGCGATCAGACTATAATGAGTGCTAATGGCAAGTACATAGTAATAAACTATGAGAAATATACTGGCGAATGGGAATCTGTTATGGGTGTTGCTCGTTATAATACATCTAATGATTCCATTGAATTCTTCGTACCTAATGCAGATGACGAACTATTTGCCGACTTAGATCCAGAGGTAAATGGAACAGCAGTATCTGATGATGGAACTATTGTAGGCTTCTATGGCGGCGTATACGGAACACGTCATGCTTTCATTTGGAAAAAGGGTGAAGACTTCAAGTCTCTAGCTAGCGAGTTCCCTACAGAAACTGTTCTTGGTGATTACGACGATGGTGGCGTCAACACACCTTGCGGAATCTCTGCTGACGGAAGATATATAGCAGGTTTTGCTTATAAGTATGATGAAAATGATGAAGCTTCTATCGTATCATATATCCTTGACACTCAGTATTCTACAGATGGTGTTGAGGCTGCTCCTGCTGCTGATAGCTCAAACAAAGTTGTTGCTCGCTACACAGCAGATGGTAAGAGGGTGAAGGCTGATGCTAAGCTTCGTGGTCTCAATATGCTTAAATTGAAAGGTGGCAAGACTATCAAAACTATCAACAAATAATATTATTAAGTCGCTTATTATGGCGTCATAAAAAATAAAATCCCCGAGCCAAATGGTTTCGGGGATTTTATTTTTTTTACTCTAAGTGTATGTTTTTTTACTCTCTATATATACCTCTCTTTGGAGCATCTGTGCTCTTTTGTTTGTCTTTGGCAGGGGCATAATATCCGTAGTTGTAGTTGCTGCCGTAGTGCCAACCATCCCAATCGTAGCTGTTCCAGTTACGCGAAGCAGTCTTTTCGAGAGTGAAATAAACAGGATTGTTATATCCATCGTCGATGTAACCCTCAAAATATCTGCCGTTCAAGCGGTAGTCGGAGATATAATAAGTTACACCTTCCTTGCGAGAGTAAATCTGTATTTCACCGTTAATCACCCTCCAGTCGATATAGCTGGCGTAGTAGTCCCATGGCGCATTGCTATAATAATCAATCCATCTGCCTGTACCTTGAGCATAGCGATATGGGTCTTGGTCGAACTGCAGAATAGACTCGCTTGACTTGTAAACGCTTCCGTTCCACGTGCTTTGCATATACATATTCCCCTCCCAAACGCCATCAAGGGTGTACGCTATATCTTCGTCTTCATCACAACTTGTCATTGTGAATGTTGTCATTGCCATCATCAGTATGGCTAATATGGTGTGAAGCTTTCTCATAATGTTGAATTTTTTATTGTTAATAGCTGATATGTTTTGTTTCTAATTCGTTTGCAAAAATACTATTTATAATATTTCCTGACAAGCATAATACTATAAACTTAATAGGGAAATCCCTATGGCGTGTGCGAAAGTGTATCTTGCGTTACCCCTAATTATGGGTTTTATCCTTGGCAAAAATAGCAAAAAAATACGTTATGTCATAAAATAGCAGTAATTTTGCATAAGCAGTAAACCCTTGAGTAATGGAAAAAGAAAACAAATATGTATTGCAATACCCTTCGCTGATGAAGGGAAAGAAGATAATGTATGTGCATGGCTTCATGTCGTCGGCACAGTCGGGCACCGTAGCACGTATTCGCGAGATGCTCCCCTCGGCAGATGTCATAGCCTACGACCTACCCCTGCATCCAGAGGAGGCAATGTCTCTGCTTCGTGAGAAATGCCAAGAGCAGCAGCCAGACCTTATTATAGGCACTTCGATGGGCGGTATGTATGCCGAGATGCTATATGGTTACGACCGCATACTCGTTAATCCAGCCTTTCTGATGGGCGACACGATGACTAAGCACGGTATGCTTGGCAAGCAGACATTCCAGAACCCACGTGAGGATGGAGTACAGGATTTTATCGTTACGAAGGGACTTGTGGAGGAATATAAGGAGATTACACGCCAGTGTTTCTCTGCTGTTACGGAGGAAGAACAGGGACGTGTGTACGGACTATTCGGTGATGCCGACACTGCAGTGGCTGCGGAAACGCAGGGC
Source organism: Oscillospiraceae bacterium (assembly GCA_963654095.1). GTDB lineage: Bacteria > Bacteroidota > Bacteroidia > Bacteroidales > Bacteroidaceae > Prevotella. Next base: position 1,256 of record CAVKAH010000025.1, on the reverse strand, counting down.
ATCTTTGCCGAACATTATCGTCAAGGTATAAGTTTTCATGGTGAACACCGCCTTATCGACAAGTCGCTAATTCACTCCGTGATACCCGTTGTGCGCTGGATTGACGACAGGCAGGAGGGTAGGGAGCGACCTATAGTATATGTCAGCATTGATGCCTTGAGGGATGCGAGGGGTAGCCAGAGGGGTAGTGCGATGAAGGGATTCCGATTGTTGCTTGAAAATTATGCTATGTTTGTGGTTGCTCCAGCACCTACTAACAACCCCGAATATATCACCGAGGCGCAGGCGTGGATACAGGATGTGGTGAACGTACCTGCATGGCAGCGTGTGGTATTTACCAATCAGGAGAATCTTCTCTATGGTGATTATCTCATCGCTCCTATGGCGGAATGTAAAGCATCTAACTTCATGGGCACTACTATTGCCCTTGGTTCTGACACCTTCAAGACGTGGGACGAGATAATAGAGTTCTTCGGCAGACTGGGAGGACAATAAATTAAACGCAGTAAGTATAGTATAGGATGCTCTCAGGGGCATCCTTTTTATTTATTACCCTATTGCTAAAATTGAAATATAACTTTTGTTTGATTGAATAAAGATTTTATTCCTGTAAATAAAGCCGTTGTTTACTAAAATAAAGATTATGTTTCTGTTTTAAGTATATGCTGACGGATGTTTAAGTGTAATATAGAGAATGTTTAATGATAATTTGTGGATTATTTATGGCTATTCGTGTTTAAAAATATCTATGGGTTATTATTGTTAGAATTTCCATTTCATTTGCAGTTGTATGTCAGTTGCTGACGAGCGGTCTATTTGTTGCAGGCCGCTACCTATAGGTTTTCGGTCAAAATAGTCTGTTGTGCCAGCTTTAGCCGTTATTGTGATATTCTTTGTGGCGTTGGTGCTGAGGATAAAGGCATAGCGTATGCCCTCGCCGTAATATGAGGGGAAGGAGAAATCGTATAACATTCCGCGCTCATAACTGTATATGCGACTGTTGTAATCTTTGGTATGGAAATATCCTAATGTGGCATATAGCTTCAGGCGTTTTATGGCTGTGCAACCACCGCTGAGGGTGGTCATGAAGCCGAAACTATGGTCTTTGTATCTTGAATATGTGGCATCTATTTGTGCTTTGGCGTACCATAGCGGTGCGGTATACATAGAGGAAAGTCTTGCCCGATGGTCTGTTTTGTATATCAAAGCGGTCTTTTCTGTATTGTCTTTCTCACGCATCTTCAGTCTATATTTGG
>CAVKAH010000024.1:0-18918 GCA_963654095.1 Oscillospiraceae bacterium | reverse complement strand
GTGGCAACATACCGTCGAGCTTGTTTTGCAGACTGTCGGTAAAGCTTTTGTCTTCTTTCTTACCGAGAATCTTTGACGCATCTATAACATGATTAAAGAGATCGTGTATGAGTTCGTTGTCCATTGTTACGCCTGCCGCTGTGGTGGCATGGTGAGGATGCTGGTTTTCTGGCGACAAACTTGGACATATCATCCAGTTTGTGTTGCTCGGATTACGCACCATAATCTGGTTAAGGAAGCGTGCAGCTTCTTTCATTGTAGGGTATACTTCTGCAAGGAATGTATTGTCGCCAGTGTACAGATAGTGCTCCCACAGATGTTGGCTTAACCATGCGCCTCCAGTAGACCATAGTCCAGATGGTGCTTTGTCTATAGCTCCCGTTACACGCCATAGGTCTGTATTGTGGTGCAATACCCATCCATCAGCTCCATACATCACCTGTGCCGACTCTTTTCCCGTCTCGCTAACATCTTTGATTAGTTTAAAGAGTGGCGCATTAAGGTCGCTAAGGTTAGTTAGCTCCGCTGGCCAATAGTTCATCTCCAGGTTTATGTTACACGTATACTTACTATCCCACGATGGTAACATCTTGTCGTTCCATATTCCCTGTAGGGTAGGAGGCTGCGTACCCGGTTGCGAAGTGCTTATGAGTAGATACCTGCCAAACTGGAAATATGTCTCTACGAGGTGCTCATCGTTATGCTCCTTAAAGTGTTCAATACGCCAGTCGGTTGGTTTGTCGGCATATTGGTCTTTGCCAAGATTGATTTTTACTCTGCCGTATTGCTTCTGATAAATGTTGTAATGCTGATTTTTCAGTTCTGCAAAACTGCTTTTCGTTGCCTCTGCAAGTGTTCTTTCAGATATCAACGTGTCGTTTCCGCTAATGTCATCATAGTTCTTGAAGTTCGTGGCAATAGTGAGATGTATCGTTGCCTCATCGGCATTTCTGATTTGCAGTACGCCGTCTTCGCTTACCACATCACCTCCTTTTGTCTTTGCAGTGGCACGTCCCGTAAACTGCACCTTACCTTTCAGCCCTTCGTGCCATCCGCTAATGCCGCTTAACACTATTTCTTTCCCTTCGGATTTGATAGTTACATCTTGCTGTGGGGATGTCATGTTGGCGTTGCAGGTTATCATTCCCGGCTTGCTTGCCGTAAGGTGCATCATTATCACGTTACCGCTTAGCGATGAGATGTATTCACGTTTGTATCTCACACCATCGGCAGTATATGTCGTTATGACACGTGCTGAGTCAAGACTAAGCTCACGATAATAGTCGGAATACTTACCTGCTCCAGGGAAACTGACGTATAAATCACCGAATGGTTGATATGGCATTCCGAGGTTAGTCTTAGCCATAACGTGTGCTGTGGCAAGGTCTTGTGCCTCTTTGTATTTACCTTTCCATACCAGTTCTCTCACCTTTGGCAGATATTCCTTTGCCTCTGGGTTTGGATTGTTGTTAGGTCGTCCTGCCCAAATAGTCTCCTCGTTAAGCTGTAAACGCTCTGTTGAGGGTGTTCCGAATACCATTGCTCCAAGCTTGCTGTTACCGATAGGCAACGCCTCAGTCCATGTTGTGGCAGGCTTGTCGTACCATAGGATATGCCCATTGCCGTCTGTTTGTTGTGCAGCAAGGGCATTTGTGGCTGATGTTGCACATGCAAGCATAGCCACCGAATAGATTATTGCTTTCTTCATCGATAAAGTTTTTTCTGTCTATATGACTACTTTTCCTCCTTTTTGTAACCTATTGTATATATTAAGGTGTGTTCTTGAAACTCCACGCATTATTAAAATCTATTTTGACGGATATACTCATGATGGCTCGTAGTATAGTATTAGTAACAGAATTGTAATATGAATGATACACGGCAGTAATTATAAAGCATGAACTTTGCAGCAATTTAAATAACGGATAAATATATTATGAATTTCAAAACATCTATTACATCCATCCTCTGTATGCTGCCAACAATGATGTTTGCGCAAGAACAGAACGCCAAAGAGTCGTCGCCAGTGAATATCCACGGTACAATACGCTCCAAATATGAATATCAAACCGAGGAGAAAGAAGGACGCTTTGAGGTGCGCAATGCACGCATCAGCGTTGACGGAAAGATATCTCCTATTGTCTTATACAAGGCAGAGATAGACCTTTGTGATGAGGGTAAGATAAAGATGCTCGATGCTTATACGAGGCTAAAGCCTCTTGATGGGATACAAATAACCTTGGGACAGATGCGAGTGCCATTCACTATCGATGCTCATCGCTCTCCTCATCAGCAGTATTTTGCCAACCGCTCGTTTATAGCTAAGCAGGTGGGCAACGTCAGAGACGTAGGATGTGCCTTGGGATATACCTTCAACGCAGGCTTCCCACTTATTGTAGAGGCAGGTTTGTTTAATGGTTCTGGGTTGACAAACCAGAAGGATTATTGGACTAATAGCGTTAATTTCTCAGCCAAAGCACAGGCTTTCTTTCCTCATGGCTTTAACCTTACACTTAGTTTGCAGAAGGTTAAGCCCGACAATGTTGGTATAATGATGTATGATGCAGGTGCATATTGGCAATCTCACGGCTGGCATATCGAGGCGGAATATCTATATAAACATTATGCTGACAATGCTTTTCGTGCCGTACATGCTTTCGATTCTTTTGTTAGCTACGATATCCCTACAAATGGTAACAAGCTCATTCGCTATGTTACACCACTAGTTCGCTACGACTATATGAGTAATCATAGCGACGGTATGCGTTATCTTGACGGTAAGACAAACGAGGAGGGAAAGCTTATCATCAACGACCCTCAGAGGTCGCGTATCACAGGAGGCGTAACGCTAAGTCTGAAGAAACCATTCATCAGCGATATCCGCATAAACTACGAGAAATATATGTATCACAACAAGTCGTTAGCCCACGCGTCGGAGAAAGATAAAATTGTTGTGGAACTAATGACTCGTTTCTGATATTCTGATATAGTCTTTAAAGTTGTTTAGTTGTGCTCTAAAATCCCTTCAAAGGATTTTAGAGCACATTTGGTTATATAACTCCACATCTTAAATTAGTGTCATGCCGAGTTGTTTACACTCTCTACGCATATCATCGGGCCAGATGCTGGCTTGTATCTCACCAAGATGAGCCTTGTGGAGTAGTACCATACACAACCTACTCTGTCCTATTCCGCCACCGATGCTCTCTGGTAGTTCGCCCGCAAGTAGGCGTTTATGGAAATATAGTTGCTCTCGCTCAGTCTTTCCTGTTATCTCGAGCTGGTGGAGAAGTGATTTCTTGTTGACACGCACTCCCATAGACGATAGCTCTACGCTTCTGTTCAGCACAGGATACCATATAAGAATATCTCCGTTAAGACCTTTATGTCCTGGTGTCGTGCCCGTTGTCCAGTCGTCGTAATCAGGCGAACGACCATCGTGCGACTTACCATCTGCGAGCTCTCCGCCTATTCCTATGATGAACACAGCACCATATTTCTTGCATATCAAGTCCTCACGTTCTTTAGCTGTCTTATCAGGATACATAGCCAAAAGGTCTTCGCTGTGTATGAAGAAGATATCTTCAGGCAAGAATTGTTTTATCTGACCGTAACTCTCGCATACAAGAAACTCAGTGCGCAAGATAGCAGAATATATCCTTCGAACCACACTTTTCAGGTAATCAAGCGTGCGCTGCTCATCCGTTATTGCCATCTCCCAATCCCATTGGTCTACGTATAGCGAGTGCAGATTATCCAGTTCCTCGTCAGCTCTGATAGCGTTCATGTCAGCATAGATACCATACCCAGGTTGCACTTTATATTCGGCAAGGGTCAAACGCTTCCATTTAGCAAGCGAGTGTACTACCTCTGCCGTTGCATCACCAAGGTCTTTAATCGGAAAACTCACAGGGCGTTCCACCCCGTTAAGGTCATCATTTATACCAAGACCCTTCTTTACGAAGAGCGGAGCAGTAACGCGGCGGAGTCGTAATTCCGTAGATAAGTTCATCTGAAAGAACTCTTTTATTGTTTTTATGCCATGTTCTGTTTGCTTCATGTCAAGCAGTGGCTTATAATCAAGTGGTCTTATCAATTTGCTCATGTATATCTTTGTTGTTATTAATAATTGTTTGCAAAGATAGTAAAAATATAACAAAACGAAAGAAAAGAGTAGTAATTTTAGTAATAAAGTAATATTTTGTCTAAGATAAAAATATATAAAAGTAAGTGTAGTAAGAGGTTTCGTGAAATCTTATCATTATTTTTGTAACAGAAAACAAAGGTAGAAATAAAGAAACAGAATAGGATAAAGCTCGTTTTGTAGCGAATTTCACAAACCTATATTTATAATATGAAGAAAAGTACTTGGAGGAAACAGCATAAATGGTTGGGCGTTGGCATGTCTTTTTTCATGCTGATGTTTTGCGTGTCTGGTATATTGCTTAATCATCGTTCTATGATTAAGGACATAAATGTAAGTAGGGCGTATCTGCCCAGCCGATATAAATTCACCAACTGGAATGGTGGTTTGCTAAGAGGAACGCTTGTTCTTAATGACTTAAAGAAAGATTCTTTGACGGCAGCAGATACTTGCCGACATCTGTTGCTATATGGTAGTGGTGGAATATGGCTAACTAACTCCAAGGCGTCTTATTTCAAAGACTTCAATAAAGGTATGCCGAAGGGGGCAGACTTTCGGCAGATAAGAAATATAATAAAGGTGTCAGACGGTAGTATCTTTGCTGTTTCCCCCTTGGAACTTTACCGTTACGATGTGCATAAAGCATGGCATGAGGTTAAAATAGAATTGGCTGAAGACGAGAAACTTACAGACATTGCATCTCATGGCGATACCCTTGTGGTGCTTGGTCGCTCCTTTGCTTATGTCTCACTACCACCTTATACGAGCTTCAAACGTATTCCGCTCCATGCCCCAAAGGATTACGACGGTAAGGTAACTGCATTCCGCACAGTGTGGTTGCTCCATAGTGGAGAGCTTTTTGGTATGGGTGGAAAGTTGATAGTAGATGGTATCGCATTTGTTATCATTATTCTCTCTATAACGGGTGTTATCTTTTGGTTGAGACCAAAGCGGAAACTGTTATTGCGAAACTCACTTCAACTGCACGACAAAATAGGACGATATACCATTATCCTTACGCTTCTTATTGCGCTAACAGGGTGGTGCCTTCGTCCTCCTGTGATGATAGCATTAGTGTTGAATAAGATTCCTGCACTACCATGTACCACTTTGCGAAGCACAAACCCTTGGAATGACAAGCTGCGCATGATACGTTATGATGAGGAATACCATGATTGGCTGTTGTCAACATCCGAAGGTTTCTATTCCTTGAATATCGAAAAGGCTACGGTTATGGCAATATCTTCAGCCCCACCTGTTAGCGTAATGGGATTGAACGTGCTGCAAAAAGATAATAAAGGTAGGTGGCTCTGTGGTTCGTTTAGTGGTTTGTTTGTATGGGATAGGCAACATGCTGCTGTTACAGATTACTTCACAGGAGCCCCAGCCCCTAAGAAAACAGGAGCACCATTCGGGAAGAAAGCCATTGCAGGTATGAGTCAAGATTTTGAAAATCCTGTAGTTACAGAGTATAATGATGGGACATCATTTTCCCCACAACCTACGAAAATGAATGACCTACCTATGTCGTTATGGAATGTAGCATTAGAGGTTCATAGCGGCAGACTATTCATTGGAAGCATCGCCACATATATCTTCATCTTCGTAATGGGTATTCTTGCCCTTTGGTGCTTGTGGTCGGGATATAAAATCCGACTTATGAAAAAACATAAAAAGTAGACTTGTATGACAAGAAGTAATACTTGGCTTGTCGTTAACTATGACTAAACGCTCTCCTTCTTGCCTTTCTTCGTCATCACCCAGCATATCACGAATGCAGCGAACAACATCAGAGCGAGCAGCAAGAATGCATGCTGCGAACCTATTGCAGTAGCCTTTGCAAACTGTGAGGGTGGGGTGGAGCGTTGCTGAGAGGCAACGATGGTGGAAACTACTGCCGTTCCCATAGCTCCTGCCAATTGCTGAAAACTGTTGACAAGTGCATTGCCGTCTGCCGAAAGATCCTTAGGTAACTGCGACAAACCGAATGTTGTAGCCGTCGGCATACCTAATCCCTGACCGATTGTGAATATAACGTAGAAGGCGTAGAACATATTTGTGCTCATGGCATCACCATACCAAGCAAAGAGCAAGCATGATATTAGCAAGAAGCCAAAGCCCATCATAATGGGAATTCTTGCCCCTACCTTATCGAGCAACCTACCGCTAAGCAGAGATAAAACGGCACCTACCACACACCCAGGCACCAATAATCCGCCTGCCGTGAATGCTCCTGTATGGTTTGTAATCTGCGAATAGTTAGGGATAGCATACCCCAAACCAAGCACGGCGAACTGCACAATGAGAATTGCAGTTAGGGCAAGCATGTAGTTACGATGCTTAAGAACCTCCACACGTAGTAATGGATGCGACTCTCGGCGTGATTGTCGCACAAACCAAGCAAGCGACAAAGCAGCAACAACTAATAAGGAGATGACCGTTACGCTTACCCATCCTGCAGAAGAAGCCTGCACCATAGAGAGGATGAAGGTAGTATATCCCACCACGATGAGTGCATAATCGAGAAGATGAAAGCGTGAATGTTCTGTTGGTACAGAGGGTTTTATTAGCTTGCAGCCTATTACGAGCGAGAGCAATAAGAATGGCATGAGAGACATAAAGATATAACGCCAACCGAACATATCCACGATAAATCCGCCCAATACAGGACCTACTGCAGGTGCAACAGCCGTTACCAATATGCCCACTCCCATGAATGTGCCCATCTTTTCCTTAGGAGCTTCACCAAGAATGATATTGTACATCAGTGGCAAGGCGATACCTGTGCCCACGCCCTGCACCATGCGACCTATCATAAGAATGATGAATGAAGGAGCTGCAAAGCAAGCAAGTGTGGCAAAGATGAAGCTCAGAATAGCCACAAGGAATAGTTTACGTTGCGAGCAGTTGCGCTTTAGGTATGACGACATCGTAATGACAAGTGCCAAGACGAGCAAGTATCCTGTGGTTATCCATTGCACTGTGCTGGTTCCGATACCAAACTCATTCATCAGAGTTGGGAAGGTAACGTTCATTGCCGTCTCACTTACCACACCGCAAAACGACATTATGCCCGTGGCAAATATCTTACCAACCAATTTTGTGTTATTTGTATTATGCATGTTTGTTTATTGTTTTACTAAATCGGGTGCAAAATTACAAACATTCTTCCATATACAGAAAACACATTTACTATACTTTTTTTCATATTCGGAACGGATGTAATTCAGTTCACCATATACATAAAACATGAGAAAAGTTCTTTGTTTTCATACAGTTTTGTTATTTTTGCAACGTGAAATAATCCTTATAACAAGATGAAAAAAATATCTAGACTCGTTTTTCTGTATCTGTTTGTTGCAATCCCTCTATTTGTTGCTTGCGACTCACAGGCTTCCGATAATGTATACAAATCAAACTGGGCAGAGGAAAGCTCATGGTTTCAGAGCAAAGACCCCATAAGTTCCGACAAGATAGACCTACTTTATATCGTGTCTACCGATGTTGTTTCAGCACAGAACAGTGATGGTTCTGTTTCTTATAGGTCTCTGCTTACTGCCTCCGACAAGCAAGCTATCAGTGAAGAACTATCATACGTGGAGGAAAAAATCGGGCAACATAGCTTCAATTATTTTGCACCTTACTACCACCAGTTTACGTTTGATGCCATCAGTTTGTCTACAGATAAGTTCAACGCAGAGTATAAGAATGTGGCAAAGGAGGTATGCGAGGCGTTTGACTACTATATGGCGCACAAGAACCAAGGACGTAAGTTCGCCCTTGTAGGCTTCTCACAAGGAGGTATGCTAGTGCTAGACTTGCTGAAGCATATGACCGACAAACAGTATAGTAAGATGGTGGCTGCCTACGTTATGGGATATAGGATTTCTGCAGAAGATGTTAAATGTCCACGTATCATACCTGCATCTGACGAGACCACCGCAGGTGTTACCGTTTCCTTCAACTCTGCACTTAGCACCGACGGTATGTGGGCTTTTGTAGCTGCCGATGCTACAGCTTCCATCAACCCAGTGAACTGGAAAACCGACGCCACCCCTGCCACTTTTACCTACGATGGTAGTCAGCACACCGTGCATCTCGACCCCTCAAGCCATCTACTCATAGTGGAAACGGATAAAGCCGACGTATATCGCCAATGGACAAATAACCCCGTATTTCAGTCTGCCCATATCAATCTCGACTGTTTGCACCATTGGGACTTGCTCTTCTACACACAGTACATACACGACAACATTATAAAGAGGGCTAACTAAACTATTCCACAGCCAAGCTCGATATATTCTTTTCGGAGAGGTTGTATATACATGATTTACAGAAAATCCGAAATTTTATTAGGTAAAAAATACATTAAAGAAAAACATATAAACACTTAAAGCAATGAAAAAGAACTCTTTACTTATATCCGCCCTACTTTCCGCCATCGCTTGCGGAGCACAGACGTTCGATACGAAGTATGCTCGTCCGTTGGGAGATGTGCTCAACGATGTGGCAAAACGTTTCGATGTGAAGCTTAAGTATAATGTCGACACCACGGGACTCAAGCTCAACTATGCTGATTTCCGTATCCGCCCGTATTCTTTGGAGGAGACATTCGACAACATCCTTAAGCCTTTCGACTTCTATGCCCTAAAGCAGAACGGCAACTTGTATAAGATAAAGCAGTATGAATACCCACGTAGACAACCCGTAGATGGGCAGAAACTGATACCTTATCTTGCATCTAAATATAACGATAAGGCATCTTGGGAGGCTCGTCGCGATACCTTGCGTCGTGAGGTAAGAGAGCTTCTCGCCATAGACCCGCTATTGGCTGAGTGTTCCAAAGATAAACCTCTCGTGGGCAAAATAAGGAAGTATGATGGATATACGGTGCAGAATTTCTCGATGAAAACCGTAAACGGACATACCGTAAAAGGCTCTATCTATACCCCTGCAACTAAGGGGAAACATCCGCTAATAATATGCCCTAACGGTCATTTCCTTAATGGTCGCTACGGCAAAGTGCAGCAGCAACGCCTCGGCACCCTTGCTCGAATGGGTGCTATCTGTGTAGATTACGACCTGTGGGGATGGGGAGAATCGGAGGATGAAGTGGGGGCTGAGGCACACCATACAGCCGAGGCGCACCAGATGCAAGCCGTTAATGGCATACGAATACTCGACTGGATGATACAGCGTAAGGATGTAGATAAGACCCGTGTTGGTGTGAATGGCGGTTCTGGAGGTGGCACACAGACTGTGCTACTTACGGCTCTCGACGATAGATATACCTCAGCCTGCCCCGTAGTGAGCCTATCTTCATGGTTCGATGGAGGGTGTCCGTGTGAGAGCGGAATGCCGATACAGCTTGCTGGAGGTGGCACTTGTAACGCAGAGATTGCGGCTATGTTTGCCCCTAAACCCCTTGGTCTTGTAAGCGATGGAGGCGACTGGACATCAACAACCCCCGAACTTGAATATCCTTATCTTCAACGTATATATGGCTTCTATGGTAAGCAGGAGAACGTGTCGGACGTACATCTGCCAAAGGAACGCCACGATTTCGGACCTAACAAGCGTAATGCCGTTTATGATTTCTTTATAAAAACCTTCAGTCTTGATGCCTCGAAGCTCGACGAAAGTAAGGTTACGATAGAGACAGAAGACCAACTGAGGTTCTATCAAAAGAAGAAATAAAATGTGTAAGGTGGTTTGCAAAATAATGAAAACAGGTTTATAAAACGATGTAAACTGGCTTGCAAAATAGTGTAAGTTGGCTTGCAAAATATCGTAAGTTATAGAGGAAAATTAAAACATAAGTCTTGTTTGCTTAAATAAGGCTTATGTTTAATAAAATAAAGACTTTATTTGTTTAAATAAGGCTTATATTTCAGCTTTGTAGTATAAGTTAATGATGTTTTTCTTAATGCTTTATTGATTTCTTGCCTATACATAGTCTTGCTTATTCTTTAGAAAACAATTAAATTTGCAGCGGTTTTCAAAATAAAACCTTAGGCATGGCAATATAAAAACAAATTTTCATTGCTTTCGCTTAATCGTTTTTTTAAGAATAGGTATAAAGATTGTAAGATAACAGTATGGACATTAATGTCGGAAATCTTAGGAATAAGAGGATTGCAGTAGGTGCGTGCTATTTCGTACCTGGGGTGGTATTTGCAAGTTGGGCAAGCAGAATACCTGATATAAAGGAGCTTTTGCATCTCAGCAACGGACAGTTGGGTAGCGTATTGTTTGCCATACCGATAGGTCAGCTTATGATGATGGCATTCTCTGGGGTATTGGTAAGCAAGTTCGGAAGTAAGAAGATGCTCGTGTTGTCGGAGATTCTCTATGCGGCATCGCTATTCGCAATAGGACTCAGCGATAGTGTTTTGCATCTGATTATTGCGCTTGTAGCACTTGGTATGATGGCAAATCTTATGAACATAGCTACCAATACGCAGGCGTGTTATCTAGAGAAACTGTACGGCAGGAATATCATGTCGTCGTTTCATGGTATGTGGAGTCTCGGCGGATTTGCGGGCGGAATAGTAGGAGCGTTATTCGCTGGAACGCAGTTGCCCGTTTCTGCGCATTTCGCATGTGTATTAGTAGCGGGCATTATAATAGTTGCTTTGTGCTTCAGAAACCTTGTTAGCGAGTCGTTGGCAAAGGCAGAAGATGAGGATGTGCCTAAGTTTTCGTTCCGTTCTATCGACCCTACCTTGATCTTACTCGGTGTTATGGGCTTTGGCGGAATGTTCTGTGAGGGTACGGTGTATGATTGGAGCAGCGTGTATTTCTCTACTGTAGTGAAGCCCGATGCCGCCTTTATCCGTGCTGGATATATAGCTGGAATGGGTGCTATGACGTTAGGTAGGTTCCTTGCCGACGGATTTGTAACGAAGTATGGTCCGTCTAGAGTGTTGAAAGTTTGTGGACTTTTGATACTCAGTGGTCTGTTGCTTGCAGCCTCACTGCCGTATCTCGTTACTGCAACATTAGGCTTTCTGCTCGTTGGTTTCGGCATTTCTTCTTCGGTACCGATATGTTATAGCGTTGCTGGGAAGCTTGGTACTATGAAGGCAAGTATAGCTATCACTATAGTATCGAGCATCAGTTTCTTCGGCTTCCTCGTTGGTCCGCCAGTCATAGGGTGGCTGTCAGAACTTTCAAGTCTACGCATCGCACTTTCCATTGCTGCCTGTTTCGGTATGTTTATAGCATTCGTGGCAGGGAAAGTGGGTAAGCGCATAAGATAATATTTGCAAGTTGTCGGATTATTGGTCTGGATTTTCCACATATCCCTGATATTCTTTGTCAAGTCCAGACATTATGGCATCGTAACATTCCGCCATACGTCGGTTGATGTCTTCTGCCCCTTGACCTTCAGAATATATAGGCTTGTGGATAGTAAGTTTTAGGGGATGCCACTCAACCCATTTACAATCTCTTGTTCTTGGCATAATGTTGAAAGAACCATTTATTGTCAGTGGGAGGATAGGAAGTTGTAGCTCGTCGGCAAGCATGAATGCTCCACGGCGAAATTTGCCCATGTGTCCAGTGAAGGTTCTTGCACCCTCAGGGAAAACAACCAAGCTCATGCCACCTTGAAGAGTGGTGCGCGCCTTATCGTAAGTCTCTTTCACTTTTCTCGGTCCACGCTTATCAACAAATATTTGGTGAGACTTCTCGCAGGCAAAACCTACGAAAGGAATCTTTCGGAGTTGGTATTTCATCATCCATTTGAACTGTCTGCCGAGGAACCCGAATATGAGAAAAATGTCGAAAGCCCCTTGATGGTTTGCGGCAATGACATACGATTCGTTCCTCTTCATATTCTCTTTGCCTTCCACTTTCACGGGCAATAATAGCAGTCGGATTATAGCTTGTCCCCACCATTTCCCGGGATAATATCCCCAAAAGTGTCCACCGCCCAATGAACATCCTATTATCACCATCAACGAGATGACCACTGTCCATATAAGCAGCAGGGGCAAAGCAATAAAGAGTTGGTAAGTTCTATATAGGTATTTCATGTGGAAAGTTATTTTATCTTAGGATATTTTCTTGTCCATCCATCCCAACGCAGACGCATAACTCCGAAGAAAGCTTCACCGAAAATACCTCCGCTCATCTTTGAAACGCCCTCTTGGCGGTTGACGAAGATTACTGGTACCTCTTTAATCTTGAAGCCTATCTTGTAGGCGGTGTACTTCATTTCAATCTGGAAAGCATAGCCTTTAAAGCGAATCTTATCGAGTTCGATAGTTTCAAGAACCCTCCTTTTATAGCATTTAAATCCAGCTGTGGTATCGTGAACCTTAAATCCAGTAACGAGTCTTACGTATTTAGAGGCGAAATAACTCATAAGTACTCTGCCGATAGGCCAGTTAACAACATTTACTCCGCTTACATAACGCGAGCCGATAGCTACATCGTAGCCCTCGTCGTGGCATGCTGCATAGAGCCGTGGTAGGTCTTTTGGGTCATGACTAAAGTCGGCATCCATTTCAAAAATATATTCATAACCATGTTCAAGTGCCCACTTGAAGCCTTTGATGTATGCCGTTCCCAGTCCCAGCTTTCCGCTTCGTTCAATAAGAAAAAGCCTTTCTTTAAACTCGTCTGCCATGAGGTTCTTCACTGCATTAGCCGTACCGTCGGGAGAACCATCGTCTATAATAAGGATATTGAAGACTTTATCCAAATGGAATACTGCACGTATTATCTTTTCTATGTTCTCTATCTCGTTGTATGTCGGGATTATTACAATACTGTCGCTTTTGTTCATGATGAAAAAATCTTATTGTAGTGCAAATTTAGTAATAAAAATGTAAGTGCAATGAAAAGAAACATAAAATAACTATCCATTTCTATAAATTTTTTGATTAACTTCGCACCCTGTTAATAAATAATTCAAGTAGATGAGTTTACAAGTTTACGAGTTGGCATGTTAACAAATGGATAATAGAAAAGTTAACATGTTAACTGTATTAAGGCGGGTTCTAAAAATTACCTTTGATGGATTTTTGAATTTTAGTCGAGCAGATTTTTCTGTCTTTCTGAAGGAGCATAGCGGGCTATGCGACTGAAGAAGGACGAAAAAGATGCCGGATAAAAGCAAAAAGACACAAAGAGTATATCCGTCAAAATAGATTTTAATAATGCGTGGAATTTTTATAACACGCCTTAAGGTAGAAAGATGGAAATTCAGACAATCATAGACCTATATTCTGCGTCTCCCCACGTGGGGGCAGTGTTGAAGTCGGTTACAGATAAAAATATCAATACGGTTTCTTTGCGGGGACTTAATGCGTCTGCCGTACCTGTTGTCTTTGCCTCAATGTCGGACAAACTGCATAGTATGTGCTTGTTTGTGCTCAATGATGCAGAAGAAGCGGGATATTTTTATCATGACCTAACACAGATGTTGGGAAATGAAAACGTGCTGTTTTTCCCTTCTGCATATCGTCGACAGGTGAAGTATGGACAGCGTGATGCAGCCAACGAGATACTCCGTACGGAGGTGCTGAGCAGGATATCCAATATCATATCATCAGAAAAGAATAATACATTCCTATATGTCGTAACCTGTCCAGAGGCGATGTCGGAGCTTGTTGTGTCTAACAAACATCTTGACGACCGTACACTTCCGCTAAAGGTCGGAGAGGAGCATGATATCGTGGAGATAGAGAAGACGATGCGCTCTTTCGGGTTTAAGGAGGTTGATTATGTATATGAGCCAGGACAATTTGCAGTGAGAGGTAGTATTCTTGATGTATATTCTTATAGCAATGAATATCCGTATCGTGTAGACTTCTTTGGTGATGAGATAGATTCAATACGTACTTTTGAAGTGCAGACACAGTTGTCTATAGACAAGGTGGAAGGGATGAATATCGTGCCAGAGCTTGCTGGAATGGAGTCAGAAAAGATTTCTTTCCTTAGATTCTTGCCTGCTGACACTATTGTCATCATTAAAGATATCACCTTTGTTCATGATGTTATAGACAAGACATTCAGTGATGGCTTCTCCCAACAGGCACTTACAGAAAAGCTTGAAGGGGCTACAGAAATGGAGCAGCAGGCGATAATGCAGCAGATGAAAGCAGAAAACACTCTCTGTTCTGGCTCAATGTTTGCCGCAGACATAGTGAATTTCAAACGTGTAGAGTTTGGTGGGAGCCAGACAGGTGTACCACAGGCTACAATAACATTTAGTACAAGTGCGCAGCCACTATTTCATAAAAACTTTGAACTCCTTGCCAAGACATTAGAAGATTATATCCTTCAAGGTTATAAACTGTATATTCTTGCCGATAGCCAGAAGCAGAATCAGCGTCTTCAGGATATCTTTGACGAGATGGCACAGCATAAGAAACTTGCTGACGGCACGGAGATACAGACCACTCCGATAACGTTTCAGCCTGTAGACAAGACACTGCATGGAGGCTTTGCCGATAATGAAATTAAGGTGTGCATATTTACTGACCATCAGATATTCGACCGTTTCCATAAATATAACCTACGGTCGGATGCTGCACGAAGTGGAAAGATGGCACTCACGATGAAGGAACTTCAGGAAATGGAACCAGGAGACTATATCGTGCATGTGGATTTCGGAATAGGTAAATTTGCAGGATTAGTACGTGTGCCAGTAGGCGATTCTTATCAGGAGATGATAAGAATAGTGTACCAAAATAACGACAAGGTGGATGTAAGCATACATTCGCTTTATAAGATTTCCAAGTATAAACGTCACGATAGCGAAACGCCACCACGCTTGAGCACCCTTGGCACAGGGGCTTGGGAACGACTTAAAGAGAAGACAAAGAAGAGAATAAAGGATATAGCCCGCAACTTGATAAAACTCTATGCTATGCGTAGACATCAGAAGGGATTCCCGTTTAGTGCAGACAACTATATGCAGCATGAGCTGGAGGCAAGTTTCTTGTACGAGGATACTCCCGACCAACTGAAGGCTACCAATGACGTGAAGGCGGATATGGAGAGTAGCAGACCTATGGATCGTCTGGTTTGCGGAGATGTGGGCTTTGGAAAAACAGAGGTTGCCATTCGGGCTGCATTTAAGGCAGCATGCGACTCAAAGCAGGTAGCAGTGATGGTGCCGACCACTGTGCTTGCTTATCAGCACTATCAAACCTTTACAAGCCGATTGAAAGGTATGCCTGTTAGAGTGGATTATCTGTCACGAGCCCGCAGTACGAAGCAGACAAAACAAGTGCTTGCCGACCTTGAAGCAGGAAAGATAGATATTATAATAGGTACGCATAAGCTTATCGGAAAGACGGTAAAGTTTAAAGACCTCGGACTGCTGATTATTGATGAAGAACAGAAATTTGGCGTTTCGACAAAAGAGAAACTCAGAAAGATAAAGACCAATGTAGACACCCTTACAATGTCGGCAACGCCAATACCGCGTACACTCCAGTTCTCGTTGATGGGTGCTCGCGACATGAGTATCATTCAGACACCTCCCCCTAACCGCTATCCTGTATGCACAGAGGTGCACACCTTTGATTCGGAGGTAATAAAAGATGCTATAAACTTTGAGATGAGTCGTAATGGACAAGTGTTCTTCGTTAACGATCGTATAAGTAATCTTCCAGAGATAGCAAACATAATACACAAGCAAATACCTGATGCAAGGATAGCTATCGGACATGGACAAATGAAACCAGAAGAGCTGGAGAATATTATTGTAGGCTTTATGAATTATGACTACGATGTGCTACTCTCAACAACTATTATCGGAAACGGTGTTGACATCAGTAATGCAAACACTATTATAATAAATGATGCGCACCGCTTCGGACTCTCCGATCTACACCAGATGCGTGGTAGGGTGGGGCGCAGCAACAAAAAAGCATTCTGTTATTTGCTTGCGCCGCCTCTGTCAAATCTTTCTCAAGATGCACGTCGCAGACTGGAGGCTTTAGAAACCTTCTCTGAACTTGGTAGTGGTTTTAACCTCTCTATGCAAGACCTAGATATGCGTGGGGCAGGAAATTTGCTCGGTGCAGAGCAGAGTGGCTTTATGGAAGACCTTGGTTTTGAAACGTATCAGAAAATCCTAACACAGGCAGTAACGGAACTTAAAAACGATGAATTCTCTGATATGTATAAAGAGGAGATAATTCAAGGAAAGAAATTGTCGGGAGATGATTTCGTTGATGATTGCGCTGTGGAGAGCGATCTCGAGATGTTTTTCCCAGAACAGTATGTGCCGAGCAGTAGCGAAAGAATGCTCTTGTATCGTGAACTCGACAATATCAACAATGATGATGATTTGGAAAAATACAAGAATAATCTGCGAGATCGCTTCGGAGAGATACCTTGCGAAGGACTTGAACTATTACAAGTTGTTCCGCTAAGACGTATCGGCAAGCGACTCGGCTTTGAAAAGATTATGCTTAAGAACGGACTTTTGCAGATGCAGTTCGTAAGCAATCCGATGAGCGCATATTATCAGAGTGAAGCCTTTGAGAAAGCTCTCAACTATATAGGTGCTAATCCGCGTCGCTGCAACATAAAGGAAAATCGTGGCAAACGCTATATGACGGTGAACAATGTAACGTCTGTAGAGAATGCGGTAGAGATATTAAGGGAAATAGAAAAATAAATTAAAACATAACAGAAAGATATGCTGATACTTACAACGATATTGATTTACTTTTGCGTTCTCATGGTGTTGGGACGAGTTACAAGTAGGAAATCAACAAACGATACCTTTTACCGTGGAGAAAGGAAATCACCTTGGTATATGCTTGCCTTCGGACTTGTAGGTGCATCCATCTCTGGTATAACTTTCGTTTCCGTGCCAGGAATGGTGATACATCAGGATATGACTTATCTTCAGACGTGTCTTGGTTTTATATTGGGCTATTTTGTAGTAGCTTTCGTATTACTTCCTGTGTATTATAAGTTGAACCTTACAACGATATATACATATCTGAAGAAAAGACTTGGACAACGGTCATACAAGACGGGAGCTTTATTCTTCTTGCTTTCAGAGATGACAGGTACGGCATTGCGCTTCTATGTGGTTTGCAGTATATTGCAGAGATTTGTTTTCGGACAGTTTAATATTCCCTTCGGTATTACGGTGATATTGCTTGTAATGTTAATTTGGCTATATACAAGGCGAGGAGGAATAAAGACTCTTGTCTGGACAGATACCTTTCAGACTCTCTGTATGATGGCAGCATTGGTGATAATTATTATAGAGGTAGTAGGAAAACTTGATATGTCGATGGGTGAAGCTTTCCATGCAGTGATGACTAATAGTCATAGTCGTATCTTTGTGTTCGATGATTTCGTATCTACACAAAACTTCTTCAAGCAGTTTATAAGTGGCGTGTTCATTGTTGTGGTAATGACAGGTCTTGATCAACATATGATGCAGAAGAACCTTACTTGCAAATCTTTAAAGGATGCACAGAAAGATATGTGTGTGGGAGGCTTCTTTTTCGTGCCTGTAAACTTCCTCTTCCTTGCACTCGGAATAATGCTGATGCTACTTGCTGCAAAAGAAGGTATTGCGATACCAGCAGACAGTGATGAACTGCTACCTATGTTTGCCGCTTCAGGGTGGATGGGAAACCTTGTTTTGGTGTTGTTCTCAATAGGAATTGTTGCAGCGTCGTTTAGTGGTACCGACTCGGCTCTAACGGCGGTAACAACAAGTTTTTGCGTTGATATAAAGGAACGCCCTGACGATGAACGCTTGCGACGTGTGGCTCATTTAGGTGTATGTGTGTTGTTTGCTTTTTTTATTCTGATGTTTAGGGCGATAAATTCCACGAGTGTTATTGATGCCATTTATATCGTTCTGTCGTATACATCGGGACCATTGTTGGGACTTTTCGCTTATGGTATACTTACGAAATATAGTGTAAATGATAAATATGTGCCGTATATCTGTGTTGGCTCGCCTATAGTATGCTTTGTGATAGACCAACTTACAACACATCTTACAGGTTATAAGTTCGGATATGAACTACTGATGCTCAATGGATTGTTCGTATTCTTGGGAATGTGGCTGACGAGAAGCAGGAAGTAATAGGTGGATTATAGTTCTAAGGTCCTTACTTCAGCATTCGTCATTCGTGGAATGTCTTTCATTTCCTTGTTGAAATATACGGCTTGGATGGCTTTGTTTATTATTCCATGACCTACAGCAAATACCGTTTGTCCTGGATATTTCTTTCTTATATATTCAAGAAAGGCATGTGCTCGCTTCTTTATTGCATCTAAGGATTCTATGTCATCAGGCCATGTCTCTTCCTTTAGGTCGGGGATATATCTACCTGTAAATCCTCCCCAATCTCTTTCTCTAAGTAGAGGTGTGGTATGGATAATGGCTTGATGAGGCTTGGCTACAATGCAGCAGGTGTCTATAGCCCGCTTTAAGTCGCTTGATACGAATGAGTCGATATGCATATCTTTCATCTTTCTTGCCAATTCTTCAGCTTGCTTGATACCATTTTCGTTTAACATTCCTTGGGTTTGCCCCTGCATTATTTGATTGGCATTGTCTATGGTCTCGCCATGACGGGCAAGGAGTAGTATTGTCTTTTTCATTGTATATCAGCTTTATATAATCATGTTTTGATATATTTTGTGTAAAGGTAAAACTAATTTTTTATAAGACAATGTTTTCGATCCTACTTCTTTAGTAATAGGAGAAAATGTAGCATTATATTGCAGATTAAAGACAAAACCATGATGAAAAGGAGTGTATACTATTG
>CAVKAH010000023.1:0-19109 GCA_963654095.1 Oscillospiraceae bacterium | reverse complement strand
AGACCACACCTTGCTTCCGCAATATCTACATAGAGGATGTGGTATGCAGAAACGCAAACCGCGCAATGTTCTTCAATGGACTTCCTGAGATGCCAATAAAGAACATTCATCTGAAGAATGTGGACATTACGGCTAAGAAGCCAGCCGAGTTTAAATATTGCGAAGGTATACAACAAGAGAACGTAAATGTGGTATTAAATTAAAAAACGACTGACACGGCATCTGTAAGTGTATAATAACAGAAAAACCATGTCAAGAATATACCAAATGGGGAAATGATATGACTTGCATCATACGTTTCCTCTTTTCTTTTTTATTGATATAAATCATGTATTTAGGTTTATTTTTATATATCAGACATTGCAAAACACGATAAAACAACATTTTTTTCAATAAAACTACACTAAAAAAACAAAGTTTTCGGTGTTTTATGACAATTTATTCGAAAAAACATATACCTTTGCAAGGTAACTTAACACTTTAATAGGCAAATTAATTACATTAAAATGCCTGCGAAGTGAACAACTATGAGAGACCGTTCAGAGAAATAACTTGCAAAGAGATTTGTCCTCTTATTATATATAGGTACCTTATATAATATAAAGACAAAATTTTAAGCACCTTAAATCATGACGGGAAACCAAATGTCTGTTAGTAAAAGAATGTCAAACTGCAAATAACAACCACAAAGTAAATAACGTGCGCATCTTTCCGCCGCATCCAAAGCCGTGTTTTTATATTTGTCAGCAAGACACAGAATATATTGATGTAGAAACATAATTATTTCAAAATCTATTTTATATGAAGACAAGAAAGATGTATAATTCAAGTTCAAACTTGAAAAAGATGTCCATCACGCTTGCTCTGTCCTCAGCAATGCTTTGTCCTGCAACAGCAACAGCAGCAGGAAATGCAAGCAATGCTCTTTCTCCACAAGCTGTTCAGCAGAACGGTGTTGTGAAAGGTACTGTTATTGACGAGACAGGACAGCCAATGATCGGCGTAACCATTATTCCGCAGAGCGGAACAAAAAATGGTACAATAACAGATCTTGATGGTAATTTTACCGTAAATACTCCTATTGGCTCTACCATTAAAATCTCTTATACTGGTTATAAGGATAAAGTAGTTAAGGTAACAAGTAGTACACTGTCTTTAAAGATGGAACCAGACGTACTTGGACTTGATGACGTCGTGGTTATCGGTTATGGTACACAGAAGAAGCGCGACCTTACTGGTGCTGTTGCATCCGTAAAGAGCGAAGACATCACTCTGACTCCATCATCAAACCCTATGCAGTCATTACAGGGACGTGTGTCTGGTCTTGATATCACAAAGGAAGATGGTAGAGCTGGCTCTGGTGTAAAGATACAGTTGCGTGGAAACCGTTCATTCAGTGATTCTGGAACAGCTCCTCTGTTTATCATCGACGGTATGCCTGGCGACTATTCGACATTGAACCCTAATGATATAGAAAGTATTGAGGTTCTGAAGGATGCATCTTCAACAGCAGTATATGGTATGGAAGGAGCAAACGGTGTTGTTCTCATCACCACTAAGGGCGGTAAGGCAGGAAAACTCGCTGTAAACGTAAATGCCTATTTCGGTATAAACAGCTGGTCTGAAATGCCAACGGTAAGACAGGGTGAAAGCTATATCGAAGGTCTCCGTCAGGCAAATCGTAATGCTGGAACTTATGTTGACGATGAAACAATGTTCCAATCGAATCCAAACTATTATAAGGCATATCAAAACAAGAAGTTCATCAATTGGGCTGACGAACTCCTTCATACAGGAACCGTACAGAACTATTCTGTATCTCTTTCTGGTGGTACGGATAAGACAAAAGCTTACATGTCTATGAACTTCTCTGACGAAAAGGGTCAGTATAGAGATGACAACTACAAGGTTTATTCAACCAATATCCGTATTGACAACAAAGTGAACAACTGGTTCAGCGCAGGTATCGCAATCCAGGGTTCTTATGTTTACAAGAACTCTCCTTTTGCAAAGTTGGAGGATGCCATGACAGCAATTCCTTATGGCGACTTGTATGACGAGAACGGAGATTACACAACATATCCTGTAGAAGGCGACACAAACTATATCAATCTTCTTGTAAACAACAAGAGCAACTATCGCAGTCAGGGGCAGAACACAAAGATATACATCAATCCGTATATCAAGATTACACCGTTCAAAGGCTTCTCTTGGGAAAGTAGAATCAATGGAACATTGACCCACTCAACTTCTAACTCTTTCACAGGACAGGGTTCTTACAACTTCATCAAGTCAGGAGGTAATGTTGAAACCGATACAAAGGCATCAACATCTCAGTCTAACTATTATCGTTACAAGTGGGAGAACATCATTACATATAATTTCAATATCGGCAAGGAGCACAACTTCGTCTTTACAGGTGTATCATCTTATGAACACGGACGTTCAGAGACTGCCACTGCATCAGGTATCGGAATATTAAACAATAGTTATCTATGGCACAATCTTGATAACGCTATTACACGTCAGAGTTCATCATCATACACAATGACAAAGCGTATGGGTTGGATGGGACGTATCAATTACTCTTATCTTGGCAGATATCTTGCATCTATTTCTGTTCGTCATGATGGCGACTCTCGTCTTGCAAAGGACGAGAAGTGGCAGACCTTCCCTGCATTTTCTCTCGGATGGCGTATCAGCGATGAGAAATTTATGGAAGGAACAAGGAACTGGCTTGACAACTTAAAGTTGAGAGTAGGTTATGGTGAAACAGGTAGCACATCAAATATCAGTCCGTATGCTTCGACTTCAAAGGTTGAGCAAAGCTATCTTACTATCGGTGGAGAGAAGATAACAACCTACGGATATTCTAAGGAAGTTGCAAACAAGAAACTTACTTGGGAGCGTTCAAAGAGCTGGAACATCGGTTTGGATGCCGCTTTCCTCAATAGTCGTATTGACTTAAACCTGGATTGGTATCTTACAAACACAAGCAATGTAATCTGGCACAAGAATCTGCCTGTTACAGCTGGTGCTTACAACTCTACAACACAGTATCTTACAAATGTGAACCTTGCTGAAACGAGAAACAAGGGTATTGAGCTTACACTTAACACAAGAAACATTGTAACAAAAGATTTTAAGTGGAACTCTACACTTACATTCAACTATAACAAGGAGGAGATTACCAAGTTGATGGGTACAGCAAACGATAAGGTGATAAATGGCGACTATGTATACTCTGTAGGTTCAGCTGTTAATTCATTCTATCATTACAAGCTTAATGGTATCTGGCAGACAAGTGAGGCTGACGATGCAGCTTGCTTCGGCATGAAGCCTGGATATATCAAGGTTGATGTTCCTGGAATCAAGCGTCACGTAGACGAGAATGGTTCTATATATTACACAAAGAATGATGCAGAGGGCGTAGAGCACAGATACGATGCGTCTAATCCTTATGCTTTGTCAGCAGACGATTATCAGGTTATCGGACATAACTCTCCAGATTGGTCTCTTGGATTCCAGAACACATTCAAGTACAAAGACTTTGACTTGAGCATTTATATGTATATGCGTTGGGGGCAGATGATAAACTACAAGATGTTGACAAACTATGATCCTACTGGAAAGAACAACTATCCAGAGTATTTCAATGTATGGTCTGAAAACAATCCTTCAAATGACTTCCCTGCAATGAACGCAAGCATCTCTGATAAGTTGAGCTATTATCCTGGCTTCGCAGCATTGTCTTATGTTGATGGTTCATTCTTCAAGATCAAGAACATCACTTTAGGATACACTCTTCCAAATAACATCTGCAAGAGACTTGGTTTGACTAACCTTCGTGTTTATGGAACTATTACAAATCCGCTTATCGTTTCAAAGAGTCATCTATTGAAAGACTACGACCCAGAAATGAACGGAAACTATAATTATCCACTCACAAAGCAGTTGGTTTTTGGTCTTAATATAGCATTCTAAATTACTTAAAGGGAAATAACAATGAAAAAGAACATAATAAAATCAGCTTTGGTTCTTTGCTCCACAGCGTTGTTGGCATCTTGCTCTTTGGATGAGTATAATCCATTGGATGCCGATACAACAAATAGCCTTACAGAGTACAACAAGTGGTATGGCTTGGAGACAAAGTGTTATGAGCCAATTTATGCACAGATGTATACAGTTGCGGACTTCCTTGAGGTGGCAGAGGCTGGTACAGACTTGTGGTTAACATCAAAGAACAACGACAACACAAAGGAACTGTTCTACTACGAGAGCCTTGTTCCTTATGCAAACAAACCATGGGACAAGTTCTTTATGCAAGCATATAGTGCTCTCGGAAACTGTGCTACTGTAATAAAGAATGGTGAGGAGATGATGAAAGACGAGAAGAACGAGAATCTTCAGAACATAAAGACTATTTATGCAGAAGCTCGTTTCCTAAGAGGATTCTATCATCTTATGCTTACCACATATTATGGTCCTATTACTCTTGTTGAGAGCACTGCTGATGAAGGTGTAAACCTCTCTCCAAAGCGTAACACACTTTCTGAAATATACAAGTCTGTTACCGAGGATTTGCAATATGCTGTTGATAATCTTGGTATAACACCATACAACAACAACCGCGCACGTGCTTCCAAGAAGTCTGCTGTCGGCATCCTTTGCCGTGCATACGTACAGGCTGCTGGTCAGGGTTTGACTGCTCCAGACGGAGAAAGCTATTGGAAGAAAGCTGCTGATCTGGCAGGCGACTTCGTTGCTGACACAGAAACTGGTGGTGCTAAGTATGGTGGTTATCTGTATAGCGATATCTCTGACATGTGGGCAAGTGCCAATAACCGTACAAACAAAGAGGCTCTTTGGGTAGCTGCTGGTGTTGATGCAAGCGTAGATGCAGAGACTTGGAACTATGCCAATGCAGGTAAGAACAAGCTATTTGCATATTGCTATTGGAATCAGACTTTGTGCTCTGACTTATCAATGATTACTGCTGACAAACAGAACTATTATTATGGCAGAACAAATGCTGGTTTGTTTGCTCCTTCAAAGTATCTGCTTGACTTGTATGATGCATCATGGGACAAGCGTTGGGAAAACTCTTTCCAGACAGCATTCGGAACATTCTCTATGCAGCAGCCACAGCCAAGTGCATGGATTGAATATACAAAGCGTGTACTGACATTGACTCCTAAACTGTGCAAGTTGTATGGTATAAACACACAGTTCGGTGCTCAGAAGAAGGAAATATATCCTTATGTTGATTGCAATGCCGTAAGCTCAACATCTGGTGGAAACCAGTATACAGCATCTATATGGCCTAAGGGCGAGACAAGCGGTGATGTAAGCAAGCTGGTTGCTGCGAAGAATCCTTATGTTATGGATTATCCTGTGGCAGAGGATGAGAATCGTATCTTCCTGTATCTCTACAGACACGGTACCGTGTCTGACGAGAGCAAAAGCAATCGCATATATGCATGTGTTGATATCGATGACTTGTTCGATGAGAACAATCAGTATCTC
The DNA here is from genome assembly GCA_963654095.1 of Oscillospiraceae bacterium. GTDB lineage: Bacteria > Bacteroidota > Bacteroidia > Bacteroidales > Bacteroidaceae > Prevotella. Next base: position 13,583 of record CAVKAH010000023.1, on the reverse strand, counting down.
TCAACTGGTGTAGGAAACTCATGGGAGACAAAATATGGAAAGACAAATCCATTGTGGCAGACATTCCCTTGTCTGTTGAAGTTTCAGTGGAATTATGATGGCGTATTCTATGGTTCAAACCTGCAGATAAAGAATGGCGACATTCCTGTAATGCGCTCTGCTGAGATATATCTAATTGCCGCAGAGGCAAACCAAAAGCTCGGTGAGAATCAGAAGGCAGCCAACTATATCAACAAACTACGCAAGCGTTCTGTTCGCGATGGCGTTTCTGCTGCAACATACGAGATTACAGCTGGACAGGTAACAGAAAGCACTATCCTTGACGAATATGCTCGTGAGCTTTGCGGTGAACATCAGCGTTGGGCTTTGCTCCAGCGTCATCAGGCTTTCCGTTCACAGTTCGCAAAGAGCAACAAGCGTGCGGCAGAATCATTTAGGGATTACATGAAATGGCGTCCTATCAGCCAGACATTCCTACAGCAGATTGACAATAAGGAAGAGTACGGAGACAATGGCTATGGTACAACAGCCAAGTCTGGTCTTGACGGATTTGAACAATAAATAATATTCTATTCTCTGTGAATCATCTAGGTTCACAGAGAATAAAGAAATCATATCAATTTACTAACAATTAAAGAAAAAAGACAATGAAGAAAATTTACGCAATCGCACTTATGGCATTCGTAGGTGTTGCTTCTGCAAACGCACAAGCATTCAAACTTGACAAGAACTACGTTATTAAAACAGCGTTGAAGGTTACTGACGGTAAGACTGTCGTTGACGCAGAAACTGATGGTACAGAGGTTACTGGCGATATGCTGAACAAAATTAAGGAAGCATATCTTGATGAAGATTTCAATACACTTCCTATAGATGGCGGTACTGCAAAAGGTGCTAACTATCATGTACTGACAGCTGATTATACAGACCCAGAGACAGGTATTTCTTTCGCTGCAGGAACTTATGCTACATTGAACTCAAACACAGAAATCAAGTTCAAGGATACATCAAATCCACAGGGTGTAAGCAACATCAAGCAGGTTGTATTCTATCTCGCTTCTCAGGGACAACTACAGTTCTACGCTCGTGAGTATAACGCAGATACAGATGAGAACTATGTAAACTTTGAGGGCGACCCTACAAACAGAAAGCTTAAGTCATACAAGGCTCCTGGTTTCCAGTCAGAAACATGGACTGAGATGTATTTCACCAAGCCACTTAAGGTTGTTGTTGATTTGACAAACAAGCAGGGAACAGACGATGAGATGAGCAAGGCAAGCCTTGAACCTAACAAGAGTGCTGATGATACAGAGGTTGTAAACTCTTACCTCCAGTTCTATGAGCCAGCAACAGATGCTGATGGCAAGACTATTCAGGGTACAAACCTCATCCCTTGGACAGCAGACCGTCGTTTCTCTGTAGCTTTCAAGAAGAAGGCTTATGTTATGGGTATTGCTCTTATCTCTGCAACAGAGGGTGCAAAGACTATGTTTTTTGATATAACTGGAGACCAGACTTCTTGGACAGAGACTACTGCAGGTATCAACACCATTAACAATACTGTTGCTCCAGCTAGCAACCGCATCTACTCTCTCGATGGCAAGTTCGTAGGAACAGACGCTGCTGCTCTTTCTAACGGTATCTACGTTCAGAACGGCAAGAAGTTCGTTAAATAATTCTCCTTTCGCAGGAAATTTTACAGATTAACAATAATACTCCCAGCACGGCAAAGCTCGTGTTTGGGAGTTTTTTGTTTCGATAAATTTGGAACATTCAAGGGAATAGCTTATTTTTGCAGCAATAAATTCAACTATGCAAAAGGACTTCGTTCAAATAATTAAGGGAGTTGCAAAGGATACGCTTCCAGATAATTCCAAGCTTATCCTTTTTGGTTCACGTGCGCGGAATGATGCACGTGAAGATTCTGATTGGGATCTGCTTATCATATTGGATAAGAAAAAAATGAGTGTTGATGATATCGAAAAATATGCCTGTCCGTTTATGGAGTTGGGATATAACGTAAATGCAGAGATAAATCCCATTGTGTATACTCAAAAAGAATGGGACAGGCGAAAGTTCACCATATTTCACTACAATGTAGAGAGGGAGGGCATAGAGATATGGCATTAGATATAGAATCTCAGAGAGAGATAGTAAAATATAGAATAGAAAAAGCGGAGAAAACAGTCGTTGAGGCAAAAGACTGTGCTTCAATGGGACATTGGACTCTTGCTGCAAACAGATTATATTATGCTCTGTTCTATATAGGCAATGCCCTTTTAGTTGACAAGGGGATGTATGTACGTACCCATGCCGGTATGATAGCCAAGATAAACGAACATTTTGTGAAAACAGGAATTCTAACGAAAGAAGAAGGTAGAACCATTTCAATTCTCCAGAATATGCGTCATTCAGGAGACTAATGACTAAAAGTTCCTGGCAAGTTTCTTCAGACCGTTGTTAGGAGTTTTCCTCTTTAATAGGCATACTTATCCTTATATATTTTCCTTGCCGACAATAAAAAAAGCCCCGGCATCTTGTTTCATCACGAAATGGGATGCCGGGGGGCTCATGGTTATGAGAAATGTTATGTAGCTTTGTGTAGTTTGAGGCTGTATACACCTGTATTAAGCCTCTTGCCATTTACAAAGTTACGATAAAAACAATAGCATAAAAGCGGCATTTCGCCACATAAGGAGCAAATGCTGCGTATAGCGGATTAAACGGTGAAAATAAAGGCTTATGTGTTGAAGAAATCTTACCAACACCCCCAAGGAAGAAAAACGGAACTTCTTAGGCAAAACATACATTCTGTAAACTCCGTTTTGAAAATCTGTGGAAACAGTCTCACTGTATTTAATTTATATCAAAATTCATGGAAACGCAATACGAAAAACTACACTAATCTTTTGTTTAGACAAACAAAAATGTTAACTTTGCGCATAGTAAAATACGACGACAATATAATCGCCACAATTTAAATCATCAGACAAACAAATAATTAAACACTATAATAACAAATACTATGGTAAGTTACAAAGAATTAGGCTTGGTAAACACCAAAGAGATGTTTAACAGAGCTATCAACGGCGGATACGCCATTCCTGCATTCAATTTCAACAACATGGAACAGTTGCAGGCTATCATCAAAGCTTCTTCTGAACTAAAGTCTCCTGTAATCCTTCAGGTTTCAAAAGGAGCACGCAACTATGCTAACCCTACATTGCTTCGCTATATGGCACAGGGTGCAGTGGCATACGCTAAGGAGTTGGGCTGCAACCACCCTGAGATTGTACTTCATCTTGACCATGGCGACAGCTTCGAACTTTGCAAGAACTGTGTAGACCTCGGTTTCTCATCAGTAATGATCGACGGTTCTTCTCTTCCATACGATGAGAACGTAGCCTTGACAAAGAAGGTTGTAGAGTATGCACATCAGTTCGACGTAACAGTAGAGGGAGAGCTTGGTGTATTGGCTGGAGTTGAGGATGAGGTAGCTTCTGAGGTATCTCACTATACAAAGCCAGAAGAGGTAATCGATTTCACCACAAAGACAGGTGTTGACTCTCTCGCCATCTCTATCGGTACAAGCCACGGTGCTTACAAGTTCAAGCCAGAGCAGTGCACACGTGATCCTAAGACAGGTCGCCTTGTTCCTCCTCCATTGGCATTCGATGTACTCGATGCTATTATGAAGCAGCTTCCTGGTTTCCCTATCGTTCTGCATGGTTCATCATCAGTTCCACAGGAATATGTTGACATCATCAACGCCAACGGTGGCAAGTTGCCAGATGCAGTAGGTATTCCAGAGGAGCAGTTGCGCAAGGCTTCTAAGAGTGCTGTTTGCAAGATCAACATCGACTCAGACTCTCGTCTTGCTTTCACAGCTGCCGTTCGCAAGACATTGGCAGAGAAGCCAGCAGAGTTCGACCCACGTAAATACTGCGGTCCAGCCCGCGATTTGATGGAGGATATGTACAAGCATAAGATTGTTGACGTGCTTGGCAGCGACAACAAACTCGCTCAGCTCGACTAATATCGCATAACAATTAATAAAGTATACAGGCACTTTCTACATCTTCGTAGGGAGTGCCTGTATTTTTTTGGAATATTGCTTACTTCTTCTACAGTCTTATATATAATATTTTTTTAAAAAATCTGTCATTCTGTCATTACATCACGATAAGTGTTTATAAATCAAGAAGATAAACATCCTTGACAGAAGCTTTTGTTTAAAGATATCTGTCATCAACTGTCAGTCATCAAGCACTATGCTTTTTTCCATCTAAACATCTATTACACAATACTTTAAGCATAATTTTAGGCTCATCCGACATTTTTAGTCTTTCCATGTATTGTTGCAGTATAAGGGCTAACAACAGGATGTCATTGCTATTTTATAGCCTCTGTCTGTATTTTCTCGATACTTCCCGTTACGGGGTTTAGTACGATACTTGTGGTGTATTTACGACTAAACAGTTCTCCGCTCAATGATTCTGTCTTACCAAATTGGGCGGCATATAGTTCAAAAGCCCCCATCAGACTATTACCATTGTATACAGATGTACGTATTTTCCCTGGCAAATTAACATAGACACCTACGTTGTCCTTATCCTTTTTGCCATCCTCGCCATTACCGTTGAGCGTAGGCATACTATGCAAATCTTCCACCTTTATATAATAAGGGCTACCGCCAAGGTCATCAATCTGTGTCATTCCAAGATATTTTGAAAAGCGGAAGAGAAGCTGCTTGTCAACCTCTCTGGTAGGCACAAACATAACAATCGTCTCCGTGGTGTCCTTCTCCGTAACGCCCTCAAACATCTGCATCAAGGCATTCTCCTGATTGTTCAGATTATCAATCATGATACGCAACTGTTCACCATCCTTAGGCATAAAGTCAGCCTGTCCTTTGTTCAGCAATCCCTTATTCTCTCTGATGTCATATATTTCTTGCACACAAAGTTCAGCCATCTTTGCCGAACTGCCCGCATTGAGTATCTCCTGCGTCATGAAGTCGCGAGGATTAATAGGTTTGGGTTTTGGTGTAGGAGTGAAAGTCTTAGGCTTCTCCACTGCTCGTGGCTCAGCATTTATAGCCATAAGCACCCCATTCTCGTCCTTGTTTATTTGTCGAATACTATGCTTAGCATCAGCCTTTGCTGTATAAAACTTAGCCGTGTCGGGCATAGCCACCGACGAAAGTTTCAAGTTTATGATACGATAAGTAGTAGAAGGTTCCAGACTAATATCGTTTCTCTTCAGAAATCTTGATGCATACATAGCAAAGTCGCCAGGAGTATAAGTAGTTTTCTCTATCTGCAAAGCAAAGCGCAGAGCCGTCTTAGGCAGATAGTATGATGTACCCTCCACAGACAATCCTGTTGTCTGGGCTGTGGCCATAGCAGTAGTAAGAGAGATAACGGCTGTGGCTAATACATATTTTATTCTTGAAACCATTGTTATATTATCTTTTTTACGTTTAATCTTCAATCTTTCTGAAAGCCTTAGGCAGATAGTTGATGATATCGCTTGCCATAAGACACTCCTTTCCAAGTTCCTCGGCAGCAATATCTCCAGCCAATCCATGCAAGAACATACCTATCGTACAAGCATCTTTCTGACAATATCCTCTTGCAAGCAATCCTGTAATAATACCCGTCAATACGTCACCGCTACCAGCAGTAGCCATACCGCTATTCCCTGTAGAGTTGAATATCACCTTACCGTTAGGCATACACAGAGCAGAGAAATGGTCTTTCACGATTATGTACAAGTGCATTGTCTTAGCCATATCTACTGCTTTTTCCAGTCGTTCATAAGTATCGTTAAAGCGTGCTCCAGCAAGTCTTTCAAACTCTGCAGGATGAGGAGTAAGTATAGTGTCAGCGGGCAGTTGCTGTAGCCAAGCACGATGCGTAGCCAATATATTCAAACCATCTGCATCAATCACAATAGGAGTCTGCGTACGTCTAATCTGTGAAATTAGGGCAATCGCTGTTGCCTCGTTAGTACCCAAACCTGGACCGATACCCATAGCGTTGAAGTCATCTGATGCTACTGCTTCAGAGAAAATCTTATCGTCAGGGTCATGACTAACCATAGCCTCTGGTACGGAAATCTGCAATATATCGTTATTACATTGTGGTACATGCACCGTAACTTTGCCAGCCCCAACTCTTAAGCATGCCTTTGCTGCCAATACAGAAGCTCCTGCCATACCATATTTCCCTACCACAAGGAGTGCACTACCTGCAGTGCCCTTATGCCAGAAATCATTTCTTTGTCGGAGTAAAGCCCTAATATCAGACTCCTCCGTCATAGTGTATTCTGCATCAATATTATTGAGTCCTTCTACGCTCAGTCTTATGTCGAGAACTTGCAACTTACCGATAAACATCTGGTTCTCAGCAAAGAGAAACGACAGTTTTTTCTGTTGCAAAGTGAAGGTATAGTCAGCTTGAATGATATTTGTCCGTGCATTATAGGAGTTATTCTCCGCCATAAGACCCGACGGGATATCGATGCTCGCCACCTTACATTCCGACTGGTTTATATATTTCACCAAAGATGCGAAACCTCCAGCCAATGGTTTGTTGAGTCCTGATCCGAACAGACCGTCTATAACAAGAGTGTTGGCGGAGAGCACAGGTGGGTCAAACTCATCAGTAACCTCTACAAATTTCTTTATATCCTTACATTGTTCTATTCTGCCCTTGTTTGTATTGCAATCAGCCGACAGCTTGTTCTGTACGTTAAATAGATATACACAAGCAGGATACCCTTGCTCCGCCATCATTCGTGCTACGGCAAGAGCATCACCACCATTATTTCCTGGTCCAGCAAACACGACAACCTCCGTGCCACTTCCCCAAACGCTGGTGATAGCCCTAGTAAGAGCCTTTGCGGCACGCTCCATTAAATCAATAGATTTTATGGGTTCGTGTTCTATTGTATATTTATCGAGTTCACGTATCTGTGTGCAAGTAAGTATCTTCATATCTGCAAAAATACTAATTAATTGGATAGTTTGCCGTAAAGTTTGAATATTTTTATTACTTTTGTGCGCAAAAATAACAAAAAAGATATGGCTATTATTAATATTAAGGACAAAACCTTTGAAACTTTAATTCCAGAAGAAGAGATTCTTCGTCGTGTAAAAGCAGTTGCCGACAAGATGAATTCCGAGTTGAAAGGAAAGAATCCATTGTTGTTAGGAGTACTCAACGGCTCGTTTATTTTTGCCGCAGACTTGATGCGAATGCTCACTATAGAGAGCGAAATCTCTTTTGTAAAGATGTCATCTTATGAGGGTACATCATCCACAGGTACTGTGAAGAAGCTCGTAGGTCTAAACGAAGACATCGAGGGGCGTACCATCGTTATCGTTGAGGATATCGTTGACTCAGGTCTCACAATGGAGCGCATGCTCGAATACCTAAAGGATTTCAAGCCAGCAGAGGTACATATCTGCACACTATTGCTCAAGCCTGAGAACCTAAAGCGTCCACTTAATGTAGAATATGTAGCCATGAAGATACCCAACGACTTTATCGTTGGCTATGGTCTCGACTATGACGGACTGGGCAGAAACCTACGAGATATCTACGTGGTGAAATAAGGTTATGCTTGGTGATAGACAAGGAAACACTTAAAAACAAATCATAAAAGGTAAAATGAAGAATATTGTTATTTTTGGTGCCCCTGGTTCAGGCAAGGGCACTCAAAGCGATTTGATGATTAAGAAGTACGGCTTGGGACATATCTCAACAGGCGATGTGCTTCGCAACGAAATCAAAAACGAGACAGAACTTGGTAAAACAGCAAAGGCTTACATAGACAAAGGTCAGCTTATCCCAGACGATTTGATGGTTAATATCCTTGCCAGCGTTTACGATTCGTTCGGCAAAGAGCATGAGGGAGTTATCTTCGACGGGTTCCCACGTACCATTCCGCAGGCTGAAGCATTAAAGACAATGCTCTCTGAGCGTGGACATAAGATTGCCACAATGATAGAGCTTGATGTTCCAGAGGACGAACTTATGACTCGCCTTGTTAAGCGTGGCAAGGAGAGCGGTCGTTCTGACGATAACGAGGAGACTATAAAGAAGCGTCTTGATGTTTATCACAACCAGACTGCTCCACTAATCGATTGGTATCAGAAAGAGAACATCCATCATCATATCAACGGACTTGGAGAACTCGATCGTATCTTCGGAGACATCTGTGCGGTTATCGACAGCTTGTAAGAAGTAACTTCTGATTAACAGAAAGATATGAGGGCGCATCATTGATGCGCCCTCTTTGCATAGTTTACTTTATCATTATTCCCGTATATATCCTTCCTGACGCTGTGCCAAGTCGTCGTGCGGAGAAATAATCATCCACTTTGTTATACGTACAGATATCACTTACTTGTATATTGTCGGCGGATAATCCACATTGCAAGAGCTGCTGACGATTACATTCCTTTAGGTCTATATGCCATTTATATTCATAGTCAGAACCTGCCACCTTTATTTGTTTGCTTATGCCATCCATTTGAAAATTGGCGTTAGCAAACTCTTCATACACCTCATCACCCACCTCAAAGGCATCGAGCGATATTCCTGGACCGATGATAGCTTTCAAGTTGGCAGGGTTAATGCCATAGGCAAGGCGCATATCCGTTATCGCTTTTAGGACGATGCGAGCCACCGTTCCTCTCCATCCTGCATGAATAGCACATACCGCCTTACGCTCTGGGTCGAAGAGAAGAATAGGGATGCAGTCGGCAGTCGATACTCCTATACACACTCCGCATATATCTGTCATCACGGCATCCACACCTTCGAGAACCATCTTGCGGATGTTTTCGGGCAGAGAAAGGAAATCTGGGGCAATCTGTCTTGCCTCTACGCCATGCGTTTGGTGTGGCATTATGATATTAGAGGTAGGTATATTAAGTTCGTTGGCAAGCAGCGTGCGGTTCTTGCCAATAGCCTCAACATCATCTCCACAATATTCATTGATGTCAAACTCGCCATAGTTGCCCGTGCTGAAGCCCCCATTCCGTGTGGTACTAAAGGCAACAACCTCCGCAGACAAATCATAATAAGACAACTCGGGCTTAATCATTAGTCCTCGTCCTCCATTTCATACTCAAAGTCATCAAGGTCATCAACGTCCTCAATCTCCTCATCGTCAACGAACAACATCTCGTCTTCGCCCTCAGAACGCAGTTCCTCAGGCAGCGAGTTGAGGTCTTTGTCGCGATGAACGAGCGAGTCTTCCGCCACGATACCCGCAATTTTATTGCTCTCGCTGTTAAGCTCTTTCCATAGAATGTCCTTCAGTTCGCCGATGCCCTGTCCTGTTACAGACGAGATAAACACCACAGGCAAATCCTCTGGCAATGTCTCTTTCAGCATCTCAATAAGCTCCTCATCGAGCAAATCGCACTTTGTTACAGCCAACACTCTATGCTTATCGAGCATCTCAGGGTTAAAGTTTGTAAGCTCATTGAGTAGTATTTCATATTCCCGCTTAATATCGTCAGTATCTCCCGGCACCATGAAAAGGAGCAGAGAGTTGCGTTCTATATGACGCAAGAAACGTAGTCCAAGACCCTTTCCCTCGCTTGCTCCCTCGATGATACCTGGTATGTCTGCCATGACAAACGACTTGTGATCGTGGTATTCCACTATACCTAGCGATGGTTCAAGAGTAGTGAAAGGATAGTTGGCAATCTTAGGTCGGGCACTCGATACAGCAGAGAGCAGCGTACTCTTTCCAGCATTTGGGAAGCCCACAAGACCCACATCGGCAAGCAGTTTTAGCTCCATAATGACTGTTCTCTCCTGCATCGGCTCTCCTGGCTGTGCATAGCGAGGAGCTTGATTGGTGGCTGTACGGAACTGGAAGTTACCGAGTCCTCCTCGTCCACCCTTAAGTAGCATCACCTCTTGTCCGTCGTGCATCACGTCGCAGATAAACTTTCCTGTCTCGGCATCATATACTACGGTACCACAAGGCACGTCGATATACACATCCTTTCCGTCGGTTCCATGACATTTATCTCTACCTCCGTTTCCTCCGTGCTCAGCCTTTATGTGGCGTTGGTATTTAAGATGCAGCAGCGTCCAGTAGTTGTGGTTTCCTCGCAGGATAATACTTCCACCTTTTCCGCCATCACCTCCGTCAGGGCCGCCATTAGGCTGATACTTCACGTGGCGTAGGTGCATAGAGCCTTTTCCGCCCTTTCCCGAGCGGCAATATATCTTAACGTAGTCTACAAAATTTGATTCTGGCATATCTATTTGTTGTTTTTATCTATGATGCGTGTTATATTAACTCCACGCAATGTTATATTTTTATTGTGGACGACCTACTTTATATATATTCTGGAGAGCCTCCTCCATCCTCTCAATGACTACTGTGGAGAGCACTACCTTACCATCTGGTCCGATAAGAGTCATAGAGGGAATCCATTGCACGCCGTATGCTTTTGAGATGTTAGCCTCACGCATTCTCTTCAGTTCACTAACGTGTAGCCACTTCATACCGCCCTTTTCAATGCAGTCTGTCCAACTGTTGCGGTCGGTATCAAACGACACTCCTACGAACACTACATCCTTTCCGTACTTCTCATAAAGAGCCTTTACCTTAGGAATGTCCTTTCGGCAGTCGGGGCACCATGAAGCCCAGAAGTCGAGCAATACATACTTTCCTTTATGATCAGCAAGACTAAATATCTGTCTGTTTGGCATTGGCAAGAAGAAATCTGGAGCCTCAACACCTGTTTTCAGTAGTTTCTGCGCATATAGGGAGTCGAGATCGTTACCTTGTCCATCCGTTGTTTGGGCATAAACGCCCGTCATGGCAGCAAAGAGCATTACCATTGATAAAAGTATTTTCTTCATATTATATTGTTTTTATTGTGGTTGTATCCTCAAAACCTGGTCGCAGTAATCCACGACGGCTGGTCTATGAGTAATAAATATTATAGTTCGTGAGTGTTCACCAAGCAAGTTTTTCAGCAGAGTGCGCTCCGTTTCGGGGTCGAGGGCACTTGTTGCCTCATCGAAAATCATCACACTGCCCTCTCTAAGCAATGCCCTTGCTATGGCTATGCGCTGCGCTTGCCCCTCGCTAAGTCCGCCTCCAGCCTCTGAGCAGTTGGTTGCTAATCCTTGTGGCAGTTGGTGTACGAACCCTGCACAAGCCTTGTCGAGGGCGTCAAACATCTCCTCGTCGGTGGCATTAAGCTTACCCATACGCAGATTATCTCTTATTGTGCCACTAAGCAGTGTGTTTCCTTGCGGAACGTAAATCATATTACACCTTGTGAGAGGAGAGATTTCTTTTTCCTCCACGTTATTATATATAGTAACCAGTCCGTTCTTCGGGTGCAACAAGGCGAGGACAAGTCTTACGAGAGTTGTCTTTCCGCCTCCCGTTTCTCCAAGGATTGCGGTGCAAGAGTTTGGCTTGAAGTCGAACGATAGGTTATCGATAACGTTACGCTTCCCATCGTCGTAGGCATAGCTAACATTGGTTAGTCGGATGCCTACCCCACCCTTTTCACTATCCATATATATCGGTTCGCCCTGTTCTTCAAGCGGATTTTCTTCCAGTTCCATAAGTCTCTCTGCTGCGGTAAATACCGAAACGAATGCTGGCACCAGCTTTGTCAGGTTGCGTGCTGGACCTTGTATCTTTGCAACCAACTGCAAAAAGGCTGTCATCCCACCGAAAGACAATGTGCCAGCCGACATTCTCATTGCACTCCAAAGGAACGCTATGAGGTAGCCGAGTGCGAATCCAAAGTTGAGAATAAGGTTGGAGAACACCGAAAACTTAGTTCTTCTGACCACGTTGTGGCGCAGTTCGCTTTGCATATTCTCCAGTTTGTCTACCATCGCATCGTCTTTCTCGAGGGTTTTTATGAGCATTCGGTGCTGTATTGTCTCCTGCAAAACACTCTGCACCTTACTGTCACTGTTGCGTACCTGCCGTGTTAGTTTCCTCATGTGTCCCACATAAATCTTGCTCGACAATATGAAGACTGGCAACATAAACACGATTATGGCAGCGAGAAGTGCATCCATAGAGAAGAGATAGCAGAAAGAACCGATGAAGAGAGCGAGGACGGACAGCGTGTTTGGCACCGTTTCCGTAAGGAAATTCACTACGTTGTTGACATCAAACTCCAAGCGATTCAGCACATCGCCACTATGTCTCTTTTCCTTTCCACTCCATTCTGAGCGCAAGATACGGTCGAGCATGCGCTGCTGCATCCTATTTTGCGCCCTTATGCCGAGTATGTTTCTTACCCACACCCCCGCAATGTTTATTGCAAATCCACAAAGGATAAGGAAGCCCATCAGTGCCACTGCCCAATACAAAGACCCTTCTGCGGTATGCGATGCCACGTCGATGGCATGCTTCACTGCCCACACAGAGCAGAGGCTTACCGCCACATCGAGCAAGCCGAGCATAGCATTTACGACAGCTTGCCTACGGTTTCCCCGCCAAGCACGCCATAGCCAGCGCAGTATATGCTTTGCCGAATAGTGGCTTTCTGGTATATTAAACAGTGAACGCAGTCTTCTTTTCATTATTCTTTGTATGTCTATTCTTTTCTTGTGTCTGCACCCCACATCATCTTCTGCCTAAGGGTAGAGAAGTATGTCATATTCTTTGGCTTTACTATATGTGCATCGTATGGAGAACGCCTGATAGTGAGTACTTGGCTCTCGCTGCATTTTGTGGAACGCCCATCGGCAGCTACGAGATAGCTATGACTACGGCTCGCCACCTCTAACGTTATCACTGCGTTGTCGGGAAGTACTATCGGACGAACCGTCAAACTATGTGGTGCCACGGGGGAAAGACATAGCGTGCCTGTGTTTGGCACGATGATTGGACCGCCGTTTGACAGAGAATATGCCGTAGAACCCGTAGGGGTGCTGATGATAAGTCCGTCGGCATGATACGTTACGATATATTCTCCATTGATACTCGCCCGTATTGAAATCATCGAAGCATTATCACGCTTCAGCACCGCAATCTCGTTTAGGGCACAATCTTGTGCCTCTGTGCCATCGTCAGCGGTAGTTTCCACCTGCACCATGGCAAGGCTGTCCACGATATAGTCATCATTATATATACTGTCGAGAACCTCCTCAATATTCTCTATGCCTACTCCTGCAAGAAACCCTAACCGTCCCATGTTCACGCCAATTATAGGCGTCTGCCTGCTGCCCACGCAGTATGCCGAACGCAAGAGCGTGCCGTCGCCACCCATAGAGATAACGAAATTGGCATTCACATCGCCTTCTTCAAACACCTCGATACCATCAAGACTCAGCTTGCGTGTATTGACAAGGAATTCGAAGAACGACTTTTCCATGCTAATTTCCGCTCTCCTTTGTTTCAGCGAGCATAATACCTGTTGGATACCTGCCGACTTGTCTGCCTGAAAGGTATTGCCGAAGATGGCAAATTTGAGTTTCTGTAGCGACATAACTATGAGTTTTTTTCTTTCTGAACAGTATTTATTCTGCCGTTACAAATGTTTTTGTAACTTTGCACTATAAAAT
>CAVKAH010000022.1:18782-19466 GCA_963654095.1 Oscillospiraceae bacterium | reverse complement strand
GGCAAGCGTATGCGCGATTTGGCACGTTGGCCAATGGACAACGGCAGCGTAATCCGTATTCTTGATGATTGCGCAAGTTATGTAATCATAGCTGATAATGCCGTAATGCCAACAAGCGAGTTGCCTTCTCACCTTACTGTTCATGCTCACCTCATCGAGACGGGTTCTGCATACAAGGCTACCGTACATACACATCCTATCGAACTTGTTGCTATGAGCCACAACCGCAAGTTCTTGGCAAAGGACGTGCTAACGAACATCCTATGGAGCATGATTCCTGAAACTAAGGCATTCTGTCCGTTAGGCTTAGGTATCGTTCCTTACGAGTTGCCTGGTTCAAACACTCTTGCTGATGCTACATTGAAGGAACTCGAAGACTATGATGTAGTATTGTGGGAGAAGCACGGCGTATTTGCAAAGGGACTCGACGTTATGGATGCCTTCGACCAGATTGATGTACTATCAAAGAGTGCCAAGATCTATATCAACTCCAAGTGCATGGGCTTTGAGCCAGAAGGCATGAGTCAGGAGCAAATGGCAGAAATGACAAAGGCTTTCAACTTGCCAAAGTAATATGATTTAAATAAAAATATAACGTCTAAGACTAACAAAACGATATTAACGTTTGTAGTCTTAGGCGTTTTTTTCATAAACTATAGAAAGCGCATAGCCTTTCAATTGTAT
>CAVKAH010000022.1:0-18772 GCA_963654095.1 Oscillospiraceae bacterium | reverse complement strand
AGATTGTAATCAAATTATTCATTCATCATTCATAATTCTTCATTTATAAATATTATCTTTGCACTTATGAATGATATGATTAATGTTGCACAATGGAGCGAAAACGTGATTATCGCTGATGCCGATTTTATAGATAAGGTAGCTTTTGACCTTATTGTAAACTTTGAGCGAATGCTGATGAGGCGTATTCCGAAAGCCGATTTTGCAAAATGGATTGACTGCATTGCCCTTGACGGAGGTGTCAGAGAGGGAGAAAACGAAGTGCAGGTGGTGCTCATTCACAACAAAGAGAATAGCTCTCTTGAGAATTTCACACCATCAAACTACGAAGAAGAGCTAAATGGGAAGGCTTTCAAAGACAACCTCGGAGAGTTTTGCATCAGTTCTTTCCCCGCAGAAGCCATAGTCAGCAAAAGCGATTTCGTTGCCGAAACGGTGCAGATTGTCTGCTCCCAAAAAGAGGTAAAGAGGGTGATGGTTATCCCCGACGACGACGAGACATACGCAAAAGTAAGACAAGCTCTGCGACATATCGATGATGAAGGCAAGCGTATCACACTGTTTGCCATGCAGCCAATGGAGGGTGGCAACTACAGACAGGAGATTCTCGGTTATTCACTGATGAATGCTTTGGGCATAAAGGGCGAAGAAATAAGATAAGAAATATAGAACAAAACAAAAATATATCACAATATGGGAAAAGTTTTAATCATTGGCGCAGGTGGCGTTGCCACAGTAGCAGCCGTAAAGATTGCAAAGAATTCTGACGTCTTCACAGACATCATGATTGCAAGTCGTACGAAATCGAAGTGCGATAAGATAAAAGAATATATCGGCAACCCCGATATCAAGACAGCTCAGGTTGATGCTGACGACGTGGAACAGCTCAAGGCTCTGATGAACGACTATAAGCCTGAGCTATGCGTGAACCTCGCTTTGCCTTACCAAGACCTTACTATCATGGAGGCTTGTCTGGCTTGCGGCGTAAGTTATCTCGACACCGCCAACTACGAACCTAAAGACGAGGCTCACTTTGAATATAGTTGGCAATGGGCTTACAAGAAGCGTTTTGAGGATGCAGGACTGACCGCAATCCTTGGATGTGGCTTCGACCCAGGAGTAACAAGTATCTTTACAGCCTATGCAGCTAAACACTATTTCGACGAAATTCATTATCTCGACATCGTGGACTGCAACGCGGGCAATCACCACAAGGCATTTGCAACAAACTTCAACCCTGAGATCAACATCAGAGAGATTACCCAGAAGGGACTTTATTGGGAAGATGGCAAATGGGTAGAGACAGAGCCTTTGGAAATTCATCAGCCACTTACATATCCTAATGTGGGACCTAAGGAGAGCTACTTGCTTCACCACGAAGAGATTGAGTCGCTAGTAAAGAACTATCCTACTATAAAGCGTGCACGCTTCTGGATGACTTTCGGTCAGCAATATCTTACATATCTCGACTGCATACAGAACCTCGGAATGTCGCGTATCGATGAGATAGAATACGAAGCACCACTTGCTGACAACCCTGACAAGAAGGTTAAAGTGAAGATTGTGCCACTGCAGTTCCTCAAAGCCGTACTGCCTAATCCACAAGATCTCGGAGAAAATTACGACGGCGAGACAAGTATCGGTTGCCGTATCCGTGGAATAAAAGATGGTAAGGAGAAGACTTACTACGTTTACAACAACTGCAGCCATCATGCAGCATACCTAGAGACAGGCATGCAGGGTGTAAGTTATACCACAGGTGTGCCAGCAATGATTGGTGCGATGATGTTCTTCAAGGGACTATGGCGCAAGCCAGGAGTATGGAACGTTGAGGAGTTTGACCCAGATCCATTTATGGAACAACTCAACAAGCAAGGTCTGCCTTGGCATGAAATCTTTGATGGCGACCTCGAACTGTAATATATAAAAGCAGATAGAATACCCCCGACATGAAGCATAAAGATGCTTGATGTCGGGGATTTTTTATGTTCATCAACATTGAGAGCTATGAAATGATGTTATTAAAGATATTTTGAACAGTTTTAACCACATTTCCACACGTTCACATATTATATAAAAGCGTACCTTTGCAATCATATTTTAATATACGTAACAATATGGTTTGACAGACCTAACAATATGGTTTGATAGACTTAATATTATACTTTAATATACGTAAACAATATGATTAATCTTAGGATAACATTATGTGGTCTTATCCTTACAGTAACTTTAAGCTCCCACGCACAGAGAATAGAACCCATTGCATACGGAAATATGGACAGTTGGGTGGTAAGAAACATTAAAGAATCTGCTATCATCGGAGGCAACAACAAGACTATTTATGCAATAGGACCAAACACCACAATAAAGGGAAATACCCCATACAAGAATATGGGAGGTTCACCTTGGGGCTCGTCAAACGTAATGGCAAAAGTTATGGGTATCGTAAAGACGAACAACTCGGTATACCGCGACACGCACCCAGGGCACGGCTATTGTGCAAAGATGACCACCCATATAGAAACCTGCAAGGCTCTCGGACTTATAAACATAAAAGTGCTTGCTGCTGGCTCTATATATCTTGGCGACATGAAGGAACCTATCACAGGAACAAAAGATGGTCCTAAGAACATGAACTGGGGTATAAAATTCAACAAACGACCGACGGCACTTCAATACGACTATAAGGTTGCTGTGCTAGGAACAAAGAACCGTATCAAAGAAACAGGATTTAGTAGCAAGTCAATCGTGCCAGGACAAGACTACTGCATCACCGTGTTGTATCTCCAAAAGAGGACAGAAGACAGTAAAGGCAATATAACGGCAAAGCGTGTAGGAACACTCGTTGTGAAATATGGTAAGTCGACGAACTGGATTGACGGAGCGAGATACGAAATATTATATGGCGACATAAGGCATAATCCACATTACGATGCAGCAACAATGGGACTGCGCTCTTGCGACTATGCCCGCAACAGCAAGGGAAAAAGCGTGTTGGTAAAAGAAACAGGATGGGCAAGTGCTAACGAGACACCAACTCACCTAATCCTACAATTCTCGTCAAGCCACGGAGGTGCATATATCGGCACACCGGGCAACACCTTCTGGGTGGACAACGTAGCTCTCGTTTACTAAGCATCTGTCAACAGATATCAGATATCACATAAAATATCATTCATGAATCTATTAAAAAACATATACAGGTGGTGTCTGCAACCGAACCACCTGTTTTTTATTGCTCTCGCAACACTGTTATTGCCAAACGTGGCATTATGCTTTACCGAGGAGATGTCATTGTGGGAGGCTCTTGCAAACATATTACTTCCAGGAGGAGCATACTGGCTACTGATGACTCTTGCCAAGAAACCGGGCAAGATGATTTGGGGATTGTTCTTCTTTATCTTCCTTGCAGCATTCCAACTCGTACTTCTGTACCTCTATGGCAGGAGTATCATTGCCGTAGATATGTTTTTGAACCTCGTTACCACCAATGCAGGCGAGGCTATGGAACTGCTCGACAATCTGGTACCTGCCGTGGCGGGAGTATTCATTGTATATTTGCCTTTGCTCATACTGGCAACGATGTCGGCTTTGGGTAAACAAACGTTAAGCAGAACATTTATCCACAACCAGCGAGTTATAGGTTCGGGTATATTCGGTATCGGACTGCTATGTCTAGGTGGTAGTTATATATCCGGCAGAGAATACAGAGCAGAGAACGGTTTATACCCCGTAAACGTATTGTATAATATTGTTTTGGCAGGAGAACGTACTTATCAGACTGCACATTACGCCGAGACATCAAGAGATTTTTCCTTTCACAGTTCGTCTTCTACAGCAAAAGACAAGCGAGAAGTATATGTTATGGTTATCGGCGAGACGGCACGAGCCTGCGAATTTCAGATATATGGGTATAACCGCCCTACTACCCCACGACTATTGAAAGAGAAAAATCTTGTGGCTTTTACAAATGTAATGTCGCAGTCGAATACCACCCATAAGAGCGTACCTATGCTCATGTCGGCAGCATCGGCAGTAGACTATGACCGTATATATAAAGAAAAAGGTATAATAGAAGCATTCAAGGAAGCAGGATTTCACACTACTTTTATCTCCAATCAACAGCCCAACCACTCCTTTATAGATTTCTTTGGAGAGGAAGCCGACGAATGGAAATTCATTAAAGAACACTCCAAGGAGGGTAAGAACACTCCAGATACGGAGATGCTCGGTATGCTAAACAATATCTTAAGTCAGAAGCGAGACAAAGAGTTTATCGTCTTGCATTGCTATGGCTCTCATTTCAACTACCGCGACCGTTATCCTCGAACAGGAGCCTTCTTTCAGCCCGACGATGCTACAGAAGCTAAAGCCGATAACAGGAGTCAGTTGATTAATGCATACGACAATACTATCAGAAATACAGACTTGTTTCTTCATGATATAATTGATGCTCTTAGCAAACAGGCATCAATATCTGCGATGATATATACAGCAGACCATGGCGAGAATATCTTTGATGATAGCAGAAAGCTTTTCCTTCATGCTTCACCTACTCCATCATACTTTGAACTTCATGTGCCGCTTCTCGTATGGACATCTGATGAATACAACAAGGAGCATCCTAATATACAGAATATTCTAAGAAGCAATAGGAAAAAGCCGATTGCAAGTAGTGCATCACTATTTCACTCAATGCTTGGCATAGCAAATATTAGGACTTCGATACTTGCCGACTCACTAAATATTGGTAGTAAGAAGTTACATTCTGCTCCTTATCGTTATCTTAACGACCATAACAAGCCCGTAACACTTGACAAGGTGGGCTTTACAGAGAAGGATTACACCCTACTACGCCAGCATCATGTGAGCCTTTGTCAGTAAGGTGAGAATAGTTTAGGCTTATGCAAACTCCTTCTTCATATCACGGAACACGCTCCATGCCACAGGTATAGAGAGGAGAAATGCACAAAGATCAGATACAGCTTGACTCATCTCCACCCCCTGAAGTCCCAAGAACTTTGGTAGAATTATCACTGCAGGGATAAAAAACAGTCCGCTTCTTGCTGCTGCAACGATATTTGCACGAATTGGTTTACGGGCTGTTTGAGAGAGCATATTAGTCAAGATTATGACAGCAATAAGAGGATATGTGGTGAGTTGCCAGCGGAAAGCTGCACATCCTACTGCAACAACGTGCGGATCATCACGGAATTCACTTATAATAGGTGCAGTAAAGACAAAGCCTACTATCGTCAAAACGACAAAGAATATCGTACCTATCTTTATACAATACATATACCCCTCATATATCCTGTCATACAGTTTTGCTCCATAACAGAAGCCGCACAGAGGCTGAAAGCCTTGTCCTAAACCAACTATTGCAGCATATACGAAGTTGGAGATACGTGTTACGATAGACATTCCAGCTATTGCCGCATCGCCATACGCCCCTGCCGAGACATTGAGCATAATCGTGGCAACACTTGCAAGTCCTTGACGAGACAGAGAGGGCGTTCCTCCTGCTATTATCTCTTTTATCAACAGTCGCGACGGTCTGTAATGCTTTAATCTGATGGCGATATTCCCGCTATGGCGAGTCATCTTAAAAAGGACGAAGAAGCTCAGTGTCTGACTAACAAGGGTAGCAACGGCAGCACCCGTTATGCCAAGACAGAAATAAAAGATTAATATCGGTGCAAGTACGATATTAAGCACCACTCCACTTAATATTCCATACATAGCATATTGGGCATTACCCTGAAAGCGCATCTGGTTATTAAGCGTAAAAGAGCCTGTCATAAACGGCGCACCACAGAGTATTATTCCCAAATATCGCTCTGTATAAGGGAGGATAGTATCTGTAGAACCAAGAAACACACATATATCAGTAAGGAAAAGCAATCCTATGACAGCCACAAGCATACCAAAAAGAAAGCTGTAAAGTAATCCTGTGGCAGCCATACATTGTGCTTTCTCCGTTTCTTTTGCTCCTAAGCAACGGGAGATATAGTTGCCAGAACCATGACCGAAGAAGAAACCTATTGCTTGTATTATCGTCATGACAGAGAAAGATATGCCTACGGCAGCTGTGCTCTGAGTGTTTATCTTCCCCACATAATATGTATCCACCATGCCGTAAATGCTTGTTACGAGCATCGATATTATCGTTGGAACAGCCATGCTCATAATAACTTTATGTACTGGAGCATGGGTCAGAAAAGTATAATTGTCTTGCTTCTTCATCTTGTTTCGTTAAAACCCCTATCCGCTATCCCCAATTTCTAAACTCTAAATTCTCTAAACTCTAAACTCTGATTTCTAAATTCTAACCTCTAATTCTACCTACACAATGCCTGGCAGACCTTATCTTGAAAATTCCGTCCCGACGAGGAATGTCGTATTCCCATATTTATTATTGAGAAACATAAGCGATGACCATTTGCTGCAGTACAATATCCGGCAAGTGCGCTTACTCCCGTTACGGTGCCTGTCTTGGCTTTAACATTGGTATGAGCGGCACCTGAGCGCATTCTTTTCTCGAGAGTTCCGTCAACACCAGCTATCGGGAGACATGGCAACAGGTTATCGTAAATAGCAGGATGACTGTAGGCATACCGCAGGAAAGCCACTTCGAGTTCGGGCGACACGTAATTATACAAGGACAAACCGCTACCGTCAGCTATATAATATGCCGAGGGCTTATATCCGAGTTTCGATATAAGTTTGTTCATGGCTTGACGTCCTTGACGTGCCGAGACACCACTTCTACCTGCATAATCGGAAGCTATATGATAGAACACTGTTTCTGAATACAGATTATCGCTGCGTTTCAGTTGTCGGCGCATCACATCAAGCAGACTCGTCTCTTTTGTAAATATAGGTGTTGTTCCTCCTTGCATCTTGCCATCAACACATTCTCCCGTCAGACAGATACCTTTTTGCTTGAGTCTTCTCTTCAGTCTGTCGCCAAACTCATCCTTTCTCCCAACGAGCAATGCCGACAACACGGGGTTATCATCATCCCAACACCACCCCTCGCCAAGTAGATCCTTATCCTTCATTGTCTTGTCGAGGATAATATTCCCTTGTATTGTGTCAATACCGAGAGCGGATAATCTGTCAACGATTTCATTAATGTCATCATTGTTAAAGGTTGGGTCCATTGCACCCTTGCAATAGATATTCCCTTTGAGCAACGTACTGTCTTGTTGTCCTGAGTAAGCAATCTTTGTATTGTATTTATAATCAGCACCAAGACGGTCGAGGGCTTCCACGGCAACCATCATCTTTAGTGAGCTTGCAGGACGCATTAGTTGTTTTTCATTGTATTCATAAATAACGGAGTCGGCAGTAAGGTCGTATATCTTCATTCCCACCATTGAAGTATTGAAGATTGTTGTCTCCTTAAATATTCTATCTATACGGTTTACCACATTCTGTGGCCACGGCAAAGAGTCCGCTTCAATGACTTCCGTCATTATAGTATCTGTATCTTCTGTATACACATCTGCAGTATCTACATCAACAGTGTCTACATAGAGGGAATTGTCAGTATGCACAACACGTTCTTGCGCATTGTTTCCTATGGCATGTTTCGGAGCCATTAGCAATGTGGCGGCAGCGAACATGCCAATAACAAATGTATATCTTTTCTTCATCCTGCTTTCTTTGTTTATAGTATCTTGGCGTTATCATCTCTATACAAAATACTCTATGATACGCCAGTCAATATCAAAAAGTTGTGGCAAAATTACTCATTTCTGTCCTATTTTTTCACCTTTCTACTATTAAAGATTGTGATAACCCACAAAAAGCAACGCTTATTTGCCTACTTTCAGAAAATCTTATTACTTTTGCATCAAAATTTTTACATCCGTCTTTATGATTTATAAATACGACTTTCTAATTATTGGTGCCGGTGTAGCTGGTATGAGCTACGCACTGAAAATAGCCAGAGAACACAAAGGCAAGATTTGTCTTATATGCAAGACTACTCTCGACGACGCCAACACCTATTTTGCCCAAGGCGGAGTGGCGTCTGTCACAAACCTCAAAATAGACAACTTTGACAAACATATCGAGGACACAATGATTGCTGGCGACTATATCAGCGACCGCAACGCTGTGGAACAAGTGGTAAAGAATGCCCCTGCACAGATTGACGAACTTGTGAAATGGGGTGTTAACTTCGACAAGAAAGACGACGGAACTTTCGACTTGCACCGTGAGGGAGGACACTCCGAATTCCGCATCCTACACCATGCCGATGACACTGGTGCTGAGATACAACGCGGACTCATGGAGGCTGTGCGTAACAACCCTAATATCGATATCAAGGAAAATCATTTTGCCGTTGAGATTATCACACAGCATCATCTCGGAGTTGTCGTTACACGCCGTACGCCAAACATTGAATGTTTCGGTGCTTACGTGCTTAACCCCGAAACACAAAAGGTGGACACTTATCTGAGTAAAGTTACGCTGATGTGTACAGGCGGATGTGGTGCCGTATACCAAACTACCACAAACCCCGTTATTGCTACAGGAGATGGTGAAGCTATGGTATACAGAGCAAAAGGAACGGTGCAAGACATGGAGTTTGTACAGTTCCACCCTACTTCTCTATATCATCCAGGAGAGACTCACCCTGCCTATCTCATCACAGAGGCAATGCGTGGATACGGCGGAATACTGCGCTTACCTAACGGCGAGTCGTTTATGGAGAAATACGACAAGCGATTGAGCCTTGCACCACGCGACATCGTAGCTCGTGCTATCGACAAGGAGATGAAAATTCATGGCATTGACCATGTTTGTCTTGACGTAACACATAAAGATCCAGAAGAGACAAAGCATCATTTCCCCAACATTTACAAGAAGTGTTTGAGCATAGGCATTGATATAACAAAGGAATACATCCCAGTACGTCCTGCTGCTCACTATATGTGCGGAGGCATTAAGGTGGATCTCAACGGAGAGTCAAGTATAAAACGACTGTATGCCATTGGCGAATGTTCTTGTACTGGACTGCATGGCGGTAATCGTTTGGCTAGCAATTCTCTTATTGAGGCGGTAGTATATGCTGATGCTGCAGCAAAGCATAGCTTGGCACATATTGATGAATATAGTTTCAATACGCAGGTTCCAGAATGGGATGATGAAGGAACTCTCACTAATGAAGAGAAAGTTCTTATCACACAGAGCGTTAAAGAGGTTGGTCAGATAATGAGCAACTATGTTGGTATTGTGCGTAGCAACTTACGTCTTAAACGTGCATGGGATCGTTTGGACCTTCTCTACGAAGAAACCGAAGCTCTCTTTAAACGTGTTAAGGCAAGCAAAGACATCTGTGAACTTAGGAACATGATTAATGTGGGTTACCTAATCACTCGACAGGCTATTGAACGCAAAGAGTGCCGTGGTTTGCATTACACCATCGACTATCCTCTGCATGCTTACGATAAAGATAACGAATAAGATTTTCATTGTACGCTAAAATATTTATAGCAGTAACGATGCTACCCAAAAGGGCTAAATTCTCAAGTGAAGAGTTTAGCCCTTTTTCTATTTCCCAATACAGAAAATACACCTTATTATATATATTATAGGTCGTAAATGTTAAAATGACATTGCAAAATGGCTGTTTTTTATTATAGTATAATAGAGATATTAAACTTTATTTATATTTTTGTAGGGCAAATTATTAATAATTTTAAATTAACAAGTTTTCAGTTATGAGAAATCATCTAAAACATCTCCTTCTGTTGACAGCATTGACATTTGTCGGTGCCGTTTCGGCTATGGCACAGTCAACACTGAGAGGAAAGGTAGTGGATGCGGAAACTGGCGAACCTCTGATTGGTGCCACGGTTTCCGTCAACGGTGTAAACGCAGCGACAGACATCGATGGTGTCTTTGTCGTAAAGGGGGTAAAGCCCGATGCTTCCGTTTCAATCCAGTATATCGGATTTAAGACAAAGCAAGTGAAAGCTGCTCCACGAAGCAAAGGAGAGCTTGGCACTATCAAGCTTGAAACCGACGGAAGGACTTTGAGCGACGTTATCGTAACATCACAGATTGCCGTTGCACGTAAGACTCCTGTAGCTGTTTCATCTGTTCCGATGTCGTTTATTGAGGAGAAAATAGGAACTCAGGAATTCCCTGAAGTCCTCAAGTCTACTCCTGGTGTGCATGCCAACAAAGAGGGCGGTGGCTATGGCGACTCGGAAATCTATATGCGTGGTTTCGATAACACCAACATCGCTGTGATGATTAACGGTGTACCAATGAACGATATGGAAAGCCAAAATGTATATTGGTCTAACTGGGCAGGTCTTACTGACGTAACACGAACAATGCAGACTCAGCGCGGACTTGGAGCTTCAAAGGTATCTTCTCCATCTGTAGGTGGTACTATCAATATCATAACAAAGAGTCTTGAAGCCAAGAAAGGTGGTTCTATATACTATGCCATGGGCAATGACAACATGAACAAGGTGATGTTCACTGTTTCTACGGGTATGTCAAAGAGCGGTTGGGCAATGACATTGCTCGGTTCTAAGACATGGGGTGACGGATATGCTCAAGGCACAAACTTTACAGGTTATACATATTTCCTAAATATCGCCAAGCGCATCAACGACAAACACCAGTTGTCGTTTACTGCATTTGGCGCACCGCAGGAGCACTATCAGCGTAAAGGAGCTCTCACTCTTGCCGACTGGAAGATGACAGAACAAGTTTGGGGCATTACAAACTATAAATATAACTCTTCATACGGTTTCGACAAGAACGGACAACGCAAGAGTTCTGAATACAACGTATACCACAAACCACAGTTGAGCCTTAACCACCAGTGGCAAATCAACGACAAATCATCTCTCAGCACAGTATTATATGTTTCTATAGGTCGTGGTTACGGATATAGCGGACAGGGTAACAGCACATACGGATATTCTTATACAGACTGGTACGGAGCAAACTACGGTGTACTACAGACAAAATTCCGTAATGCAGATGGTACATTTAACTACGGTGCAATACAGGATATCAACGAGCAGAGCGAACACGGTTCTATGCTTGTGATGGGTAAGCTGAAGAACTACCACAACTGGTACGGACTGGTTTCTACATACAACACAAAGATTGGTAAAGATTTCGATTTCTACGGTGGTGTTGACTTCCGTGCATACAAGGGTATACATACAAACGAAATTATCGACCTATACAATGGTAAGTATTATATCGACTCTTCAAGACTGTCTGCTAAAGCAGCAAACAACGTGAACGCTTCTAACCCAGACTGGGTTAACCAGAAACTTGGTGTAGGCGACGTTATGTATCGCGATTACGACGGACATGTTGTACAGGAGGGAGCTTTCTTCCAGACTGAATATTCAAAGAACAATCTGTCTGCATTTATAGCAGGTTCTCTTTCAAATACTTCATACTGGCGTTACGATCGTCTGTATTATGACAAGAAACATGCTGAGTCTAAGACTAAGAGCTATCTCGGTGGAACAATTAAGGGAGGTGCAAACTACAACATTAATGAACACCACAACGTGTTCTTCAATGCTGGTTACATCAGTCGTGCACCTAAGTTCAACAACATTTTCCTATCGTTTACTACAAGTAACGTTACCAACCCTGACGCAAAGAACGAGAAAGTTTTCTCTTTCGAGTTAGGTTACGGATACCATCTGAAATGGTTGCAGGTTAACCTCAACGCTTACTGGACAAAGTGGATGGACAAGAGTATGACAAAAACTGTGTCTGTAGGAACACAGCAGACCGACGGATATATCAACATGGGCGGAGTTGACGCTCTGCATCAGGGTATAGAACTCGAAGTAAAGGCAAGTCCACTATACTGGCTCGACCTTACAGGAATGTTCTCTATCGGCGATTGGAAATGGGATAGCAATGCAACAGGTTATGTTTACGACGCTAACGGACAGCCACTCAACTCTGAGGGTAACGTAGCTAGCGGTGATATGGCAGAAGACCACGTGTATGCAGCAATCAACCTGAAAGGCATCCGTGTGGGTGGCTCGGCACAGACTACTGCTGCTCTTGGAGCAACAGTAAAAATCGGAAAGCAGATACGTATAGGAGCAGATTGGACACTCTATGCACGCAACTATGCATACTACTCAGTTAGTGGAAGCAACCTCTCTGTAGGTAAGACAAATACCGTGGAAGACCCATGGAAAGTTCCAACGGCAAGTCAGTTTGATATGAACGCATCATACAAATTCAAGATTGCTGGTTTGAACGCAACAATCTCTGCAAACGTGAATAACCTATTCGACTATCAGTATTTGGGCAAGGTATGGAACCCACGTTCTGGTGCTGCAAACAAAGACAACGTGTATGGTTACTACGCTTTCGGACGTACATTCAGTACACGTCTAAAGGTTAACTTCTAATCACACCTATTTATAATAATAAGACAAACGAATATGAAAAAGATATATTTACTGTCGGCTGTCGCACTTATGGGTCTTACCTCATGTGATGACTTCAGCGACCAGTTTCATATCGGCGACCAGATTACCGATGTGAAAAATGTAACTCTTGAACTTAGCGATGCCGACTATACTACTATAGCCAACCTCGCATCAAACAAGGAACTGGCTGCACAACTTGATGCAGAATCGGGAACTACAGCATATACTGAGGCATTGCAGAAACTGCCAAGTCAAAAGTATTTCGGCACAATGATTACTGCCGATCAGTTCCTTCCAGCATTCATCCAGAGCAAATATCCAGAAGCAGATCTAAACTCTTCGTTCAAGATTAGTTATAACGAGTATTGCGGAAAGTCGGAATATCTTGCCGACTTTGATAAGCTTGCTGGGGAATACACTCTTTCTAACGAGAATTACAGCACTGCATGGGAAGGCAAATCATCTGCCACCTATCTCACACCTGCTACTGTAGGCAAGATGCAGAACGTGCTAAACGAGGCTCTTCCAAATGCAGAGGAAGGCAGTCTGTATGTTATCAACTACGCTTACTCTGACTTTGAGCCAGCAAATGGTAATACAGAAGAAAGCTACACAAAGATTTCTGAAGTAGTAGCCAACACCGATGGTGGAGAATACACCGTGAAAGGTATCGTTTGTGCAGTTTATTCACGCGGTTTCCTCTTGACTGATAATACAGGATATATCCTTGTTTACAAGACAAGCGATGTAAAAATAGGTGATGAAGTGGCTGTTAATGGAACAACATCGCAGTATGCAGGACTGATGCAATACTCAAGTGCAGCAGAGGTTACTGTTACAAAGGCAGGCAAAGAGCCTAACTACAAGCAGCCAACTCCTACCACATTGACAGGTGCGGATATCGACGCTTATGTCAATGCGCCATACGTGAAATACGTTACATACACAGGTAAGTTGACCATCAGCGGTTCATATTATAATGTTGCCGTAGACGGAGCAACCGTTCAGGGTAGTATTGCTTATGTGCCAGAAGGCATGGTAGACGCTTCACTTAACGGACAGAACGTAACAGTTTATGGTTATACCGTAGGTGCACCAACCAACAAGAAGTATGTCAACACAATGGCAACAAACGTTATTGCAGCAACAAGCTCAGCAAAGGTTAAGGCTATAGCAGCTCGTGCAGCAGCCAATGGTGGTGCTAACACGTCGGCAG
Organism: Oscillospiraceae bacterium; assembly: GCA_963654095.1. Lineage (GTDB taxonomy): Bacteria > Bacteroidota > Bacteroidia > Bacteroidales > Bacteroidaceae > Prevotella. The sequence goes on along the minus strand of CAVKAH010000022.1, from coordinate 5,098 downwards.
TATATATGTACACTAACGGAAATTGGAAGCTCTACTCTACCGATGGTGCAAAAGTAATCGCTGCACAGCCATCATGGTATGACAAGATTGGTGCAACAACGGTGTCTAAACCTAACAACTACTTCCCTACTCTCTTGCAGAACGAATATCCATTTGCTGAAGACGGACAGAAGGTAGCTGTGGTTTACCGCAAATCTTCATCTACAATGGCGGTAGCTGAATATACATATAGTGCAACCGAAGGATGGGCTGAATCGAAAGAATACAAGAAGGAGACTACAACCTTCGCTAAGACAGAAAACGGCATCGAGGCACAGATAAGTATGTATCTCAACTGCACACTGCTTGGCAATGAGGGAGGTTTCACTATCTTCAACGTAAATCTCGGTTCACTGAACTACGTATGGCAGAACACTACATCATACGGTTGGAAGGGTTCGGCTTATTCTAACCAGACAAACAACGCTGCTGAGAGTTGGCTCGTATCACCTGCACTCAACATGAAGAAGGGTAAGAATCCAGAGATGGTGTTCGATGAAGCAATGAATTACCTTGGTTCAAACAACATCAATGACTTTGTTAGCGTGAAGGTTTCAACTAACTTTGACGGTAAAGATGTTACTACTGCTACATGGGAAACTCTGAACTTGACAGGCAGAACAGATGGTTCGTCATGGACTTTCTATACAATAGACCCTGTATCTCTGTCGCAGTTTGTTGGTAATACAGTACACATTGCATTCGTTTACAAGAGCACAGAAGCCGTGGCTCCTACCTACGAGTTCAAGAATATTGTAGTAAAAGAGAAAGACGCAGAATAACAAAACAAATCCTTCACCGTATCTATAACTTCAAAAGATGTTATAGTTTTTCGGTGAAGGATATATACATAAAAAATCGGATTTGCAGTACAACAACTTGCAAATCCGATTTTTATATTATAGGATGGTCTTTATTAAATCCATCCTATAGTTTTATATACCTATTTACTCAGCACGGAAGTTCACCAAGTCTTCAGCAATGAAGCTCTTAACATAGCAACTATGTCCGATAACCTCTTCTTCTGCATGGCGTACATATACCTGTGCGCTCTTTGCAAAAAGCTCTGGAGCTGCTGTAGCATCGCTCACAATAAGCAGCGACATAAGGATGTCGGCAGTCATATCGTAAAGACGACGTGCAAGGAAATCCTGAACCTCTTGGTTTTCAGCCTGCTTTACATACTCAAGAGATTGCTCGTACAGTTCCATCATCTTCTCAATGCGAACATGAAGCGGTTTCAAATCCTCAGAAACCTCATTGGCAATCATCTCTTTCATAATGTTCAGATAAGTGCCGTTTGTGATATAGCGTATAGCAGCAACCACCTGAAGCTGTGTTGTACCCTCATAGATAGAGAAGATACGTGCATCACGATACAGTCGTTGACACTTGTATTCCATGATGAAGCCTGAACCACCATGCACCTGAATACAGTCGTAAGCATTCTGGTTGGCATACTCAGAGTTCATTCCCTTTGCGATAGGAGTGAAAGCATCAGCAAGACGAGCATACTTCTTCTGTTCCTGACGCTCCTCTGGAGTGAGTTTGCGCTCACGTGATATATCATCAAGAGCCTTATAGATGTCAACATAGCGTGCTGTCTGATATAGGATGCTACGACCAGCGTCCAACTTAGCCTTAATCTTTGCTATCATGTCGTAAACGGCAGGGAAGTTTACGATAGCTTCACCAAACTGCTTACGTTCACGAGCATAAGCAAGAGCCTCGTCGTATGCTGCCTGACTCAAACCTACACTCTGTGCAGCGATACCCAAACGAGCACCATTCATCAAAGCCATTACATACTTAATAAGACCCATACGTGTATTACCACAAAGTTCTGCCTTAGCGTTCTTGTAAACAAGCTCACATGTAGGAGAGCCATGAATACCAAGTTTGTGCTCGATATGGCGAACAGTTACTCCTCCTTGGTTCTTGTCGTAGATAAACATAGACAATCCACGACCATCATGAGTGCCTGCCTCAGAGCGGGCAAGTACAAGATGGATATCAGAATCTCCATTAGTGATGAAACGCTTCACACCGTTAAGCAACCAACATCCCTCTTCCTCGCTGTATGTAGCTTTAAGCATAACACGCTGCAAGTCAGATCCTGCATCAGGCTCCGTGAGGTCCATACTCATAGTCTCTCCTGCGCAAACACGTGGAATATACTTCTGTCTCTGCTCCTCACTACCAAACTCATACAAGGTCTCTATACAATCCTGCAAGCTCCAGATATTCTGGAATCCAGCATCTGCCGTTGCCACAATCTCAGAAGCCATAGAATAAGGAGTGATAGGTAGGTTCAGACCGCCATATCTGCGTGGCATAGAGATACCCCAAAGTCCGGCTTTGCGTGTAGCTTCGATATTCTCGTAAGTCTTAGAAGCATAATGCATACGTCCTTCCACAAGGTGTGGACCCTCAAGGTCAACCTCTTCGCTGTTAGGCTCAAGGATATTTGCGGCGATGTCGCCAGTAATCTCGAGCACACGCTTATAGTTTTCGATGGCATCATCAAAATCTACAGGAGCATCCTCATACTTATCTTTATCTGCGAAGTTGCGCTCTTTAAGCTCAACAATTCTTTTCATTTCCGGATGATTCAGATAGAAATCAAACTCCGGATGGTCAGTATAATAGTTTGCCATGTTATTCTTTACTTGCTATTTTGCTTATAATACTTTATCAATTTTGGTACTACCTCCTCTACTGTGCCGTTGATTACATAGTCGGCAATCTTATTAATCGGAGCTTCAGGATCTGAGTTTACAGAGATTATGATACCAGAATCCTGCATACCAGCGATATGCTGAATCTGTCCTGAGATACCACATGCTATATAAACCTTAGGATGAACGGTAACACCAGTCTGTCCAATCTGACGGTCATGGTCAACCCAGCCAGCATCTACAGCGGCACGACTTGCACCAACCTCGCCATGTAGTTCCTTTGCAAGCTGGAACAACTGATCGAAACCCTCTTTGCTTCCTACTCCATAGCCTCCTGCTACCACGATAGGAGCACCCTTCAAATTATGCTTTGCTGCCTCTACATGTCGGTCGATAACCTTTACTACATAGTCGGCAGTCGGCACATATTTCGCAACATCCATATACACCACTTCGTGTTTTGCCTCTCCTTCATACAAGGCTTTCTGCATTACACCGCTACGCACGGTAGCCATCTGTGGACGATGGTCTGGGTTAACGATTGTAGCAACAATATTTCCGCCAAAGGCAGGACGGATCTGATAGAGCAGATTGTCATAATGTGTGCCTGTTTTCTTATCATCGTAATCACCAATCTCTAGCTGTGTGCAGTCGGCTGTCAATCCACTTGTCAGTGAAGAAGATACCCTCGGGCCGAGGTCGCGACCTATCACAGTGGCACCCATAAGGCATATTTGCGGTTTCTCCTCCTTAAAGAGGTTAACCAATATGTCGGTATGAGGAGCAGAAGTGTATGGGAATAATCCTTCTGCATCAAATACGAAAAGTTTGTCAACACCATAAGGAAGTATCTGTTCTTCCACTTTATCCTTGATGCCAGTTCCCGCTACTATAGCGTGAAGTTCAACGCCAAGTTGGTTGGCGAGCTTGCGTCCTTTGGTAAGCAACTCCTGAGAAACCTCGGCAACCGTGGTATTCTCTATCTCGCAATATACAAATACGTTGTTCATCTCTTTTATCCAATAATCTTTTCGTCCAACAATTCTTTTACCAATCCCTCTATATCGGCATCGGCAGAAGTAAGCGTCTTGCTCTCTTTAGCCTGGAATACGATATTCTTTACTGCCTTTACCTTGGTTGGAGAACCAGCCAAACCACACTGCTCTGGGTCGCCATCAACATCGGCTACCGACCATTGGTTCAATGTAAGGTAAGGGCGTTCCGCATAAAGTTCCGAATATGGCATATCCGCCGTGCGCTCCAAAGGCACGTTGGCACGCTTATATTTCATCACAAGCTTAGCATTACAAGGGCGACAAGGTGCTGCACTTCCGTTCACAGTTATAACGATAGGCATCGGAGCCTCTACTGTCTCCACTCCTCCATCTATATGGCGACGGATGGTAAGTACTCCATTCTCGCATTTCTCTATATCTTCAGCGTAAGTTACCTGTGAGAGTCCGAGTTTCTGAGCCACCTGTGGTCCTACCTGAGCGGTATCACCATCGATAGCCTGACGGCCGCCAATTACTACGTCAGCACCGCCAATCTTCTTTATTGCTGTGGCAAGAGCGTATGAAGTAGCAAGAGTATCGGCACCTGCAAATAGGCGGTCGGTAAGCAACCAACCAGTATCTGCACCGCGATAAAGTCCCTGACGGATAATTTCAGCAGCTCTTGGAGGTCCCATGGTTAGTATTCCTACAGTAGACCCTGGATTTTGGTCTTTCAAACGCAACGCTTGTTCGAGTGCGTTCAAGTCTTCTGGATTGAAAATTGCAGGCAAGGCGGCACGGTTTACAGTACCCTCCGCTGTCATAGCGTCCTTTCCCACATTACGTGTGTCTGGTACCTGCTTTGCAAGTACGATAATTTTTAAACCCATATTTTCAAAATTATGTTATGTGAAATTCATTGTATACATTGGGACAAAAATACTATTTTTTTGCTTGCTGACAAAGAAAAGTGTAAAAAAGCTAACCTTTTCGTCTTGTTTTCTTTTAATCTTGCGCCACCTTATTATATATAAAAAAGACAATTATCGTATTCTAAAAATATCGTAAGCATACACATAAAATTAAGATAAAGGTTCTATTTGGTAAAATAAACACTTTATTTCATTACGCAAAGCCGTTATTTATATAAACAAAACTTATATTTCAGCTTTTCTCTATACATAGAGATACTTTTTCATATAGAGTATAACATAAAATCCATGAGCAACATCATCTTTTCCCTTAAGGTTGTTTTGTTCTTTTTATATTATTGTAAAGCACCGCAAGTTCAACATGGAACTGCAATTTTCGGCACAGGCATAGCTTAATAATCTATACCTGAAAACACCGAGGGGATTGGGGGCGAGTAGCCCCCAAGAGAGAAAT
>CAVKAH010000021.1:0-19700 GCA_963654095.1 Oscillospiraceae bacterium | reverse complement strand
TCATTGAGTTACACGGGATAGTTATGTATGGTTATGTTTTGTCTATCTTAGACTATTTGACCTCCTCAAAGTCGGCATCCTGAACATCGTCAGCACTGTTGCTGTTGCTTTGGGCACCGCCAGCTTGCTGACCGTTGAAACCTGCATCGGCACCTGACTGAGCACCTTGTGCACCCTGATACATCTGCTGGCTAGCAGCCTGCATCACGGTGTTGAGGTTGTTGATGGCTGAGTCGATGGCGGCTACATCACCAGCCTTGTGGGCGTCTTTCAACTGCTGGAGAGCTTGTTCGATACCTGGTTTCTTGTCGGCAGGAATCTTGTCGCCGTTGTCTTTCAAGAAATTCTCTGTGGTGAAAATCATTGAGTCTGCCTGATTCATCTTATCAATCTTCTCACGTTCAGCCTTGTCTGCTGCTGCGTTAGCTTCAGCTTCAGCTTTCATGCGGTTGATTTCGTCCTCGCTCAAACCTGAGGAAGCCTCGATGCGGATGCTCTGCTCCTTGCCTGTAGCCTTATCCTTAGCAGATACGTTTAATATACCATTAGCATCGATGTCGAATGTTACTTCAATCTGTGGAACACCACGGCGAGCTGGAGCAATACCTGTCAAGTTAAACTGACCGATACTTTTGTTCTGATTTGCCATTGGACGTTCACCCTGCAGTACGTGGATAGTAACCTCAGTTTGGTTGTCGGCTGCAGTAGAGAAAACCTCGCTTTTCTTGCAAGGGATAGTAGTGTTGGCATCGATAAGTTTTGTCATTACGCCACCCATAGTCTCGATACCGAGAGTAAGAGGAGTAACATCGAGCAATACGATGTCGCCAACACCCTCTTCTTTGTTCAAGATAGCACCCTGTATAGCTGCACCTACGGCAACCACCTCGTCAGGATTTACACCCTTTGATGGCTCTTTGCCGAAGTAGTTCTTCACGAGAGTTTGAACGGCAGGGATACGGCTTGAACCACCAACCAAGATAACTTCGTCGATGTCGGAAGTATTCAACTTAGCATCGCGCATAGCATTCTGACAAGGAACTAAGCAAGCCTGAATCAAGTTGTGTGCGAGTTGCTCAAACTGTGAACGTGTGAGAGTCTTTACTAAGTGCCTTGGAACACCGCCTTCAGCTGTGATATAAGGCAAGTTAATCTCTGTAGAAGAAGAGCTTGACAATTCTATCTTTGCTTTCTCGGCAGCTTCCTTAAGACGCTGCATAGCCATAGGATCTTTAGAGAGATCAATGCCTTCGTCAGCCTTAAAGTCGTTAATTAGCCAATCGATGATTACTTGATCGAAGTCGTCACCACCAAGGTGAGTATCACCATTAGTAGAGAGAACCTCGAATACACCTCCACCAAACTCAAGGATAGAGATATCGAAAGTTCCACCACCAAGGTCGAACACGGCAATCTTCATGTCCTTGTTAGCCTTATCTACACCATATGCTAGGGCTGCTGCTGTAGGCTCATTTACGATACGGCGAACGTTAAGTCCTGCAATCTGTCCTGCCTCTTTAGTAGCCTGACGCTGTGAGTCAGAGAAATATGCAGGTACTGTGATGACTGCTTCTGTTACCTCCTGACCGAGATAATCCTCGGCAGTTTTCTTCATTTTCTGCAGCACCATAGCCGAGATTTCCTGTGGAGTATATTTTCTACCGTCTATGTCAACGCGTGGGTAACCACCCTCGTTATCTACCGTAAAAGGTACGCGGCTTGTTTCTTTCTCACACTGAGCGTATGTTTCACCCATGAAACGCTTGATTGAATAAACCGTGTTCTTTGGGTTTGTGATAGCTTGACGCTTTGCAGGATCACCCACTTTGCGCTCTCCATCTTTTACGAAACCAACCACTGAAGGTGTGGTACGTTTACCTTCGCTGTTTGCGATTACTACAGGTTCGTTACCTTCGAACACTGCAACGCAACTGTTTGTTGTACCTAAGTCGATACCGATAATCTTTCCCATAATTGTATTTTTTTATTTTTATTATCTATATAAATGTGTTAAATCAGACTGTTTTTGCAATCTGCCAACTATCTAACAAAGCGTATGCCAATAGGAAAAGTCTGCCAAAAGGTGTGCCATCTTGTCAGATATGTATATCCTTAACAGTGCCAAATGTATTATTTTTGGTAAAAAATGTCATGCCTTGCTATATATATAAATATAATAAGGTAACTTTGCACGTATATTTGTCAATAACGCAAACACGTAAAAAAAGAAGAAAGCTTATGAGAAAAATTACCCTAAACCGTATGTTTGCCGTAGCTCTGGCTGCTTTTGCGGTAAATTCAAGTGTATGTGCCCAATCGGCAGAGCGCGACACGATAACCGTATTTAATGCAGTTCGCTTCTACGACGGCTATCTTGTAGAAAACAATCCAGATGACCCTGACCTTGACGGAATATTGCGCCACCGCACCTCGCTCTATGCCTTGAAGCTGACAGATGAGCAACTTGCACAGATTGGCGATAGCTTGGAGATGCACGTAAGTGTACAGGCATGTTGCGACAACTATGACAGAATAGGCAATGTGAATATCGCTTTGGTGCCGAAAGGTGAGACTACGTATAAGCCAGAAGATGTACAGCGCATCGAGATAGGTCGTTTTATCACCCCGTTTATGAATAAGAACAAGAAGCCCGACACTGTGCCTTACGAATACAAAGTGCCATATTTGAGCTACGTGTTCCGCGACAGCGAGCTTCGTGAGAAGTATGATTTCTGGGTGGAGTTTGAGTTGTTTGGTGTGCCATATGCCGCCAACCAGCAGGTCAGTGGCTGTGCTGACAGGAGCGATGTGTTCCTCGGAACGTTGAAATTCTCTACTACAGCAGAGAACAGAGGCATAACTACCGATAAGGATGTCCTTGTGCCAATCGTTATAAAGAACCCTGAATATATTGCTCACAACCTGAATAACTATAACGAAAATGCCACCGACGAACTTGGAAAGACTATAAAGACATACACGTTTGAGGTGCCTAAGGATGTGGCAGATGGTATGCTTGTTCTCGTAACCTCTAACCACGGCTCCAATGAAGGTGGTGAGGAATACAACCGCAGGTGGCACTATGTGTATTATGATGGTAGTGAAGATCCTATCATGACCTATAAGCCGGGGCGTACCTCATGTGAACCTTTCCGTAAGTATAACACTATGTCGAATGGTATTTATGGCTTCTTTAAGCGTTCGGATGCAGTATGGCAGTCGTTCAGCAACTGGTGTCCAGGTGATGTTATAGATAACAGAATAATCAGTCTTGGTGCAGTCAAGGCAGGCACTCATAGCGTATGTATCAGTGTGCCAGATGCTGTTTTTAACGATAAACAGGGCGACATACCAGTGTCGATATTCTTCCAAGGACTTACCGAAGGTATAGTTACAGGCGTTGAAAGTGTACCTGTAGAGGAGAGTAAGCCTCTCGTTACGATAGTAAAATCAGGTAACAACCTCACTGCAAATAGTACGGAGGGTATCGTAGCAATAGAGTTGCGCGATTTGCAAGGTAAGCTTGTGCGCCAGTCAGAGTGTCAGAAAACGGTTAGCTGCGATGGTTGTTCTTCAGGTGTTTACCTAATCAGCGTGGAATTAACCAATGGTATTATAGAGACTCACAAGGTTGCTCTATAGAAACAAAAATAGTATATAAAAAGGAAAGAGAATATGGTAAGCACTATCCACATTCTCTTTTCTTTTTATATTTAACGTTCAAATCTCTTACAAAGGATATTCTTCAAAGGCGTAAAGTACGGTAGATAGATACCTTTCGCCCGTGTCGGGCAACAATACAACTATGCGTTTTCCCTTGTTTTCTTGCCGTTTGGCAATCTGCAGAGCTGCATATACAGTAGCTCCAGACGATATTCCAACGAGCAGTCCCTCCTGTCTTGCCAGTTCTCTGCCCGTTCGTATTGCATCGTCGTTGTCCACATCTACCACCTCGTCAATAACCTCCGCATTGTAAGTCTTCGGTATAAAGCCAGCCCCGATGCCCTGAATTTTGTGCGGTCCGCTTATTCCGCCGTTCAGCACGGGTGATGTTAGCGGCTCCACAGCTATAACCTTAACATTCGGGTTGTATTCCTTTAGCCTTTTTCCTATGCCAGAAACGGTGCCTCCAGTGCCTACTCCAGCCACGAAGATGTCTACCTTACCATCAGTCTGTTCCCATATTTCTTTTCCCGTAGTGTTATAATGACATTCGGGATTAGCCATGTTTTCAAACTGTTGCAGTATGACTGCGCCTGGAATAGCTTGCTTCAAATCGTTTGCCGCCTTGATAGCTCCTCTCATTCCGTCCTTGCCTGGCGTGAGCTTAACCTCAGCCCCGTAAGCCTTTACAAGGTTTCTGCGCTCCACGCTCATCGTCTCTGGCATGGTGAGAATAAGCTTGTAACCCTTCACGGCAGATACTAAAGCCAACCCCACACCCGTATTCCCGCTTGTAGGTTCTATTATCGTGGCACCTGGCTTGAGTATACCTTTTTCCTCGGCATCTTCAATCATAGCGAGCGAAATACGGTCTTTTACGCTGCCTCCGGGGTTGAATGACTCCACCTTAGCTATAATTGGAGACGTTATGCCGTTTATTGTGGAGTACTTGCCAAGTTCCAGCAAAGGGGTCTTGCCGATAAGGTCTGTCAGTTTCTTTGCTATCATAAGGAATGTGTTATGACGGTCTTTTATATCTGCTCGAATGCCTGTGAGAGGTCGTCGATGATATCGTCGATATGCTCTGTACCGATGCTCAGACGAATTGTAGACGGTGTTATGTGTTGCTGCTCCAGCTCCTCAGGGGTCATCTGCGAGTGAGTTGTTGTGTATGGATGTATAACTAAGCTCTTCACATCTGCCACGTTAGCGAGCAGTGAGAATATCTTGAGCGAGTCGATAAACTTCCATGCCTCCTTCTCACCTCCCTTAATCTCGAAGGTAAAGATGCTTCCGCCACCATTAGGGAAGTATTTTTCGTATAGCGCATGGTCGGGATGAGAAGGCAGAGAAGGGTGGTTTACCTTTGCTACCTTTGGATGATTAGCAAGGAAATCTACCACTTTGAGTGCGTTCTCCACATGACGCTCCACACGCAATGATAGGGTTTCAAGACCCTGAAGCAGTATGAAAGCATTGAATGGAGATATAGTTGCGCCAGTGTCGCGCAGTACTACGGCACGGATTCGGGTTACGAAAGCTGCCTTTCCAGCCACGTCTGCAAACACAGCTCCGTGGTAGCTTGGGTCTGGTTTTGCCAGTGAAGGATATTTGTCGGCATTAGCTTTCCAATCGAAAGTTCCACCGTCTACGATTACGCCACCTAGACTTGTTCCGTGTCCACCAATAAACTTCGTAGCAGAATGTACCACGATGTCAGCTCCGTGTTCTATAGGACGGATGAGATAAGGTGTACCGAAAGTGTTGTCAACGATAAACACAATGTTGTGCTTATGTGCCACTGCAGCCACTGCTTCGAGGTTTGTTACGTCGGAGTTAGGGTTTCCGAAGGTCTCTGCATATACCACTTTCGTGTTCGGTTGTATAGCAGCCTCCAACGCTTCAGTATCGTTTACGTTTACTATAGTATTAGTTATGCCTTGTGTAGCTAGGGTGTGCGTGATAAGATTGAATGAGCCTCCGTACATATTGTCTGCGGCTACGATGTGGTCACCTACGGCGAGAATGTTCTGCAAGGCGTATGTAACGGCTGCTGCACCCGAGGCTACAGCAAGTCCAGCCACACCTCCTTCAAGTGCTGCCACACGGTCTTCAAACACGCCTTGTGTAGAGTTAGTTAGTCTACCATATATATTTCCTGCATCGCGCAATGCGAAGCGGTCAGCAGCATGCTGCGAGTTGCGGAACACATAAGATGTTGTCTGATATATTGGCACTGCACGTGCGTCAGTGGCAGGGTCTGGATTTTCTTGTCCTACGTGCAGTTGTAAAGTCTCGAAATGTAGTTTCTTTTCACTCATAATCGTAAGTATTTTTAAGTTGTTTGTAAATTTTAAAAGTAAGAGGGAACGTTTGTGTCATTCCTTGGGTGCAAAGTTACGGCAAATCCTCCATACTCGAAATACCACAAATGTATCATTCCGCATACCATGATTGTGGTATTTTGCGTTTAAGAATGGTATTTGTTGAATAAGCGATAAAGGAGTATTGAATATCAATGATACACATTCCGCTCATTTAAGATATACTTTACGTATGCTCAGGATACACTTGGCGATAGCTCAAGATATACTTTACGATAGCTCAAGATATACTTGGCGAAAGTCAGGATACACCTTATTTATATATAAAGACGGTAGTTTCTTTGTAAAACAGGCATATATTTACTCTTTTTTATGTAAGTTTGCAAAAAAAAAGAGATATTATGGAAAATAGAATAACAAAGCTTTTCGGAATAGAATATCCTATAATACAGGGCGGCATGGTATGGTGTAGCGGCTGGCGACTCGCCTCTGCCGTGAGCAATGCTGGCGGCTTGGGACTGCTCGGTGCTGGTTCTATGCACCCCGAAACACTGTTGTATCATATCCGTAAAATGAAGGAAACCACCACCAAACCGTGGGGAATAAACGTTCCGCTGATGTATCCAGAGATAGACAAAGTCATGGAGATGATAGTGGCGGAAGGCGTTAAGATAGTGTTCACCTCGGCAGGTAGCCCAAAGAAATATACCCCTATGCTGCACGAAGCTGGTATAACGGTGGTGCACGTAGTATCGAGTAGCAAGTTCGCCAATAAGTGTGAAGAGGCAAAAGTAGATGCCGTAGTGGCAGAAGGCTTTGAGGCTGGCGGTCATAATGGTAGGGAAGAGACCACCACAATGACCCTCATTCCACAGGTGCGAAAGTATACTTCGCTACCCCTTATAGCTGCAGGTGGCATAGCCTCAGGACAGTCTATGCTTGCCGCAATGGCATTGGGAGCAGAGGGCGTACAATGCGGTACGGTGTTCGCAATGAGTAAGGAAAGCTCGGCTGCAGATAGCTTTAAGCAACGCTGCACAGAGCTTTCGGAGGGCGACACAATGCTCTGCTTGAAGAAAATAGCCCCTACACGACTGATAAAAAACCAGCTCTTCATACAGCTCAAGGCTGCCGAAGACAGAGGTGCGGGTGCAGATGAGTTGCGCAATATATTAGGAAAGGCAGCATCAAAGAGGGGCATCTTTGAAGGAGACCTTGAGGCTGGCGAACTCGAGATTGGGCAGATAGCCTCTGACATAAAGGAAATTCAAAGTGCCGAAGATATCATTAAACGCTTCATTAGTGAATACGAAGACACACGAAAGAGGCTCTTGGGATAAAAGAACAGCCCCAAAGAGAGCCGTTTAGTGTTATTTCTTACATTTTATATAATAAGGATAAAATAAATTTACTACATTTGCACCCCATTAAATTATGGGCATTAGCAGAGAAAAGAGAAGTGGTTTAAATCATCCATTATGGCTAATATCGAAAGACAAAATATACTTTCAAAGATAAAATATCCGCAAGACTTGCGCAAACTTCCCGTTGAGAAGCTGCCGCAAGTGTGCGATGAACTAAGGGCAGACATACTGAAAGAACTCTCGGTAAACCCTGGACATCTGGCTTCAAGCCTAGGTGCGCTGGAGATTACCGTAGCTTTGCATTACGTATTCAATACTCCAGACGACAGAATAGTATGGGATGTGGGACATCAAGCATACGGCCACAAGATACTAACGGGTAGATGCGATAACTTCTGCACTAACAGAAAGCTACACGGCATACACCCTTTCCCATCGCCAAGTGAGAGCGAATACGACACCTTTGTGTGTGGTCATGCCTCAAATTCCATATCCGCAGCACTCGGAATGGCTGTTGCTGCAAAGCAGACAGGGCACGATGACAGACACGTAGTGGCAGTGATAGGCGACGGCGCAATGAGTGGTGGACTCGCCTTTGAGGGACTTAACAACGTGTCAACCACACCAAACGATATGCTCATCATACTGAACGACAACAATATGAGTATCGATCGCAGTGTGGGAGGCATGAAGCACTATCTGTTGAGGCTCAACACAAACGAGACGTACAATAAGTATCGCTTCAAAGTAGCTACATGGTTGCGCTCAAACGGATTACTCGACGACGACCGTCGCAAGGGGATAATAAGACTCAGTAATGCCTTGAAATCGGCGATAAGCCACCAGCAGAACATCTTTGAGGGTATGAATATCAGATACTTCGGACCACTTGAAGGACACAACGTGATAGAACTTGTAAGAACCCTCAAGCAACTTAAAGACATGAAAGGTCCGAAGCTTCTGCATCTACACACCATAAAGGGGCATGGATATGCACCGGCTGAAAAGGCAGCAACAATATGGCACGCACCAGGAAAGTTTGATGTTCAGACCGGAGAACGTATATGTGCAGACAACGGAACAGAGCCTGCTAAATACCAAGAAGTATTCGGAAATACGCTTCTCGAACTGGCTCGCAAGAACAAACGTATAGTTGGCGTAACGCCAGCAATGCCTACAGGGTGCTCCATGAATATAATGATGAACGAGATGCCTGCACGTACCTTCGACGTAGGAATAGCCGAAGGACATGCCGTAACATTCTCTGGAGGTATGGCAAAGGATGGATTGCAGCCGTTCTGCAATATATATAGCGCATTCGCACAACGAGCCTACGACAATATAATCCATGACGTAGCGATACTCAACCTACCTGTTGTGATATGCCTTGACCGTGCCGGACTGGTGGGAGAAGACGGTGCTACGCATCACGGAGCATTTGATATCGCAGCCTTAAGACCCGTTCCGAACCTAACAATAGCATCTCCGATGAACGAGCATGAGCTACGTAGGCTGATGTATACCGCACAATTGCCAGACAAGGGGACATTTGTTATCCGTTACCCAAGGGGTAGGGGAGTGCTCGCAGATTGGCACTGTCCGCTCGAAGAAATACCTGTTGGCACAGGGCGAAAGCTACACGAAGGCACCGACGTGGCTATCCTCTCTGTTGGTCCGATAGGCAACAACGTGCAAGAAGCAATAGTGCGGATGGAGAAAAACTCTGAAATTACAATAGCCCACTATGATATGCGCTTCATAAAACCTCTCGACGAACAGTTGCTAAAGGAGGTGGCAGAGAAGTTCAAAAATATAGTAACCATCGAAGACGGAGTACGCAAAGGCGGCTTCGGCTCTGCTGTTCTTGAATGGTTGGAGGATAATGGATACAGGAAAAACGTAGTAAGGCTCGGTCTGCCAGATAACTTCGTGGAACACGGCACCGTGGCAGAGCTGCAGCATATCATAGGTATCGACGTCGACGGAATATGCAAAGCCGTCAGCGACATCATAAAGTAATACTCAAAATATGAAGATTATCATTTCGGGAGCATACGAGATAGGCTCACACCTTGCTAAGTTGCTCTCAAGAAACAACCAAGATATCGTGCTGCTAGACGAGAACGAAGACCGTCTGAACAGTATAGGTAGCGACTACGATCTGCTAACTATGCACGCCTCGCCGACAAGCCTTAAGGCTCTTAAACAGGCGGGTGCTGCCGATGCAGACCTATATATAGCCGTAACGCCAGATGAGAATATGAACATGAACAGCTGTGTTATGGCAAAGGCAATAGGGGCAAAAAAGACCGTGGCAAAGGTTAATAACTACGAGTTTGTGGAGCCTGAGATGTCGAAATTCTACGAAAAGCTCGGCATCGACTCACTCATCTATCCTGAAAACCTTGCGGCTCACGACATCGTAAATGGGTTAAAGATGAGCTGGGTGCGCCAGCGTTGGGATGTTCATGGTGGTGCTCTCGTAATGCTTGGAATAAAGTTGAGGGAGACTTGCGAGATACTTAACAAGCCGCTAAAGGATTTGTGTAAGCCCGATACACCATATTATATAGTAGCGATAAAGCGTGGCGGAGAAACTATCATACCACGTGGTGATGACGAACTAAAGACCTACGACCTCGTTTTCTTTATGACAACAAGGCAGTATATACCTTATGTGAGGAAGATAGTAGGTAAGGAACATTACGCCGATGTAAAGAACGTGATGATTATGGGCGGAGGTAACACCGTGTTGAGAGCCTTGAAAATAATGCCAGAATATATGAACGCCAAGATTTTGGAGCGTTCAGAAGAACGCTGCGAATATCTTAACGAGATGATAGACGATAAGCGTGTGATGGTGATAAATGGTGATGGCAGAGACTTAACGCTTCTTAACGAGGAGGGAATACACTCCACGCAGGCTTTCGTAGCACTTACGAACAATGCCGAAACTAATATTCTTGCTTGTCTTACGGCAAAGAGAATGGGCGTGAGAAAGACTGTTGCACTGGTGGAAAACCTTGATTACGTAAACATGGCAGTAAGTCTTGATATCGGAACAATAGTGAATAAGAAGGCTATTGCTGCCAGTCATATATACCAAATGATGCTCGATACGGAGGTCGCAAACGTACGTTTCTTGATGACAGCCAATGCCGACGTGGCTGAATTTACGGCACAACCGCAGTCGAAAGTTACTAGAAAGAAGGTGTATGAACTAGGGTTGCCTAGTGGTGCCACTATAGGTGGACTAGTGCGAAATGGGGAGGGACACCTCGTTTCTGGTGGCACACAGATAGAGGCAGGTGATATTGTAGTGGTGTTCTGCCATAACATGAGTATGAATAAACTAGAGAAATTCTTCAAATAAGTGATAAATTTCAGATTGATATCTAAGGTCTTAGGGCAGCTGATATTCCTTGAAGCGATAATGATGCTCGTATGTTTGGGTATTGCTTTGCTATATGGCGAAGACGATATCCTTGCATTTACGATATCCATAGGTATCGTGATAGTATTCGGTTTGTTATTGAAATTCAGGGGGCGAAGTGCAGGAACGAGCATGAGTAGGCGTGATGCTTATCTGCTTGTTACGGTTACATGGATAGTGTTTAGTATGTTCGGAGCATTGCCTTTCAGTATCAGTGGATATATCCCGAACTATACTGACGCCTATTTTGAAACGATGTCGGGCTTTACTACAACGGGTGCTACCATCATCGACGATGTGGAATGCTTCCCCCATGGACTACTCTTTTGGCGGTCTATGACGCAATGGATTGGTGGATTAGGTATAGCTTTCTTTACCATTGCCATAGTGCCCTCTCTGGTTGGAGGTAGCATGAGGGTTTTCTCAGCCGAGTCGGTAGGTCCTATAAAGAGTAAGATTCATCCCCGAATATCCTCGAGTGCGAAGTCGATATGGTTAGTGTATCTGCTGCTTACGGCAGGGTGTCTGCTCTCATTATACCTATGTGGAATGAATTTTTTTGATAGCATAAACTATTCAATGAGCCTTACGGCAACAGGCGGATTTGCACCTTATAATGACAGTACTGGGCATTTTCATTCTGCTGCAATAGACTATACGTCGATTGTTTTTATGTTTCTTTCGGGTACAAACTTCACACTTCTATATCTTGCCTTCTTTAAAAGGAAGATGAAAAGTCTATTCTGTGACTCTGAATTTAAGCTCTATATGTTTGTTGTGGTTGCTGCCACGGTGGGCATAATGTACTTTTTGATGAGATACAACGGCTATGATTTAGCTAACGCCTTTAGGAATTCTTTGTTCCAAGTGGTATCGTTCATCACCACCACGGGCGTGTTTAACGATGATGCAGGTAAATGGCACCATATCACATGGGTAATCTTGTCGATATGTATGTTTATGGGCGCATGTGCAGGAAGTACGAGTGGAGGTTTCAAAAGTGTAAGGGGCGTGATATTGTTGAAGGTAATTCGCAACGAGCTGAAACGTATTCTCCACCCCAAAGCAGTATTGCCCGTAAAGGTGAATGGTAATATGGTGAACACGTCAGGACAGGTTACGCTACTCGTTTTCTTTGCCCTTTATATGGCATTGTGTATATTTGCCTACTTCTGTCTGATATGTATGGGCGTGGATAGTACCAATTCTATAACTATTGCATTGAGTTGTGCAAGCAACGTAGGCCCTACTTTAGGCTTGGAAATAGGCCCCACGACATCGTGGAACATCCTACCTGACATAGGTAAATGGATATGCTCCGTGTTGATGCTTATGGGACGTTTGGAGATCTTTACGGTAGTTGTGTTGTTCACAAGTGATTTCTGGAAGGATAACTAATGCAATATTTTCGAGTGTTTGCAGTTATATATATGATGTGCGTTGTCGTATCTAGCTTTTCATGAAAGTATTAACGACAATGATTAAAATAACAAGAAAATAAAAACGAAAAGGAAATGAAAAAGTATCTATCTTTATTATTTGCGGTGTTTGCAGTAGTCCTTGCGTCGTGTTCTGACGAAAAAGAGGACAAGTACACTATGCCTAACCTCTCGCCAAACAATACAACTATCAGTATGGAGGCTACTGGCGGACAGAAGGTTCTTACGGTAACAAATGCCGAAGAGCTAAACATCACGCAGATTAACAACAAGACTGTCAATAATAAAAAGACCTCTGAAACGAATGTTTTGTCTATCACTAACGGTGGTATTTCTAACTCTAAACTTGTTACGGAGGGAGGTTGGTTCACGGCAGAAGTAGTGAATGTGGACGGCGTGTATAAACAAATTGTGATTAACGTTACTCAAAACACTGAAAATAAAAGTCGCGACAAGTATATTCACGTAACTTGTGGTACGAATTTCTACGGACTTTCTCTTCATCTTGTGCAGGACGCTGCATCTTCAAACTAATTGTTTCGGTTATAACTTTAGTATATAACACAAGAGAGCGGCATACATCATGATGTGTATGCCACTCTCAAAATTTCTATACAATGGCAGTTGCTAACCTTTTATAGCTTGTTAGCAAGCAGCCAGTTGTAGCTTTTCTTTATCTCAATTGTAGCCTACTTTTATAAGATAGCTAATTTGGCTTTATACCAAGTGGCTGATAAGCTCTTCGCGACTACCAGCAAGCATATCAATAACTGGTATTTCAACCATTGTGTAGCAGCCTGGTTGCTGACGCATAGATGCACGTGCCACGTTTACAAGTACCTGACCAGTGAGGGCAGGATTATTGATACTCATGTTAAACTCCATACGCTGGTTCTGCGTTTTACCGCTTACGCCCTTACGAACAAGGTTAACTCCGTGTCCCATATCACGTACTTCGTCAACGGAACTTACTGCAAACACGTGTGTCTCGTCGCTTGCAAAGTATGGGTCAGCCTTAATGGCTTTTGTTACTTCCTCAAGACTTGCACCCTCTTCAAGCTCTACATATACCATGCGGCGGTGGAGTCCCTCACCCTTAGGAATAGTCATCGACAGTGCGTTCTTTACACCTTCCTTGGAACGAACGCATACGCTGTGCCCCATAGACATACCCGGACCGAAGTTTGTATATGATAGTCCCTTTGGCGCAAGACTCTGCATAAGAGTGCGCACGATAGAGTCTGAACCTGGGTCCCATCCTGCTGCAATGATTGCAACAGCATTGTTGTCCTTACATTCCTGCATCAATGCAGTACGATAGTCAAGGATACTTGTGTGGATATCAAAGCTGTCAACGGTGTTGATGCCAAGGGCAAGAATCTTCTTGGCGTATTCCTCGCAGCTGCGAGTAGGTGTGGCGAGAATTGCCACGTCTACGTTTTTCAACTCTGTAATGTCTTTTACCACCTCATACTGTGCAAGTTCTGCAGGTTTATTCTCTGCACCATTGCGTCTTACAATACCAGCAATTTCAAAGTCAGGTGCCGTTTCAAGTGCCTGAACAGTATACTGTCCGATGTTGCCATAGCCAACAACGGCAGCTCTAATCTTCTTCATTTCTTATAAAATTTGTTGTTTAAAAATCTATTTCTTTTATTCTGCTGCAAAGTTACATCTTTTTATAGAAAACGGAGCGTATATGCGATAAAAAGTAAAAGCATAGTCTGCTTGCTTGTTTCCTTATGTTCTTTAGCCGTTTCCTTCTATATAAGCTGTGGCAAGAATGACGAAACGATCAAGACAATTATGCCGAGAACGAGCACGGCGATAGTCTTTGTCGAGCATCCTTTCCACTCTTTGAGGATGATACCCCATACATTTGAGAACACCACGTTTAGTGCCATGAGTATGCAGAAGGATAGTGTCATGAGCGTTTCTGACGATGTGAGGAAGCCTTTGCCTAACGATAAGCCGAAGAACTGGCTATACCAAAGTCCGCCAGCAAGGGCGCAGAACAACAGGTTGTTTAGCCATACGTTGCCTTTCTTGTAATCATCCCACGTGTTGTTCTTAGAGTTCTGGTAGAAGCAGTATGCGGCATTTGTTACGAAACCTCCCAATGTAACAAGCAGAGTGGCAGGCAAAGTCTTATACATATCGGGGGTTAGATCACCGAAGTTTATGTCTTTTCCAAACTCCAGACCCACATTGAAGCATCCGCTCATAAAGCCTGCGAGCAATGCAATGGCGAGTCCCTTGGTGAAATTAAAGTCTTTCACCGCCGCTTTCTTCTCTTCTTCAGACAGCATAGCCGACTTCATCGACCCTGCCACACCGATTATGGCGATACCAAGCAGTGTTACTACAACACCTAAGATTACGGCAAATGTGAGCTTACTCAGTGCATCTTCCTCTGGAAAGAAGATGTTTAGCAACACGGGTCCCATGATTGTACCCAATCCAGCGCATGTTCCGAGGGCGATACTCTGACCGAGAGCCACACCGAGATAGCGCATAGAGAGTCCGAAAGTCAGTCCGCCCACACCCCACAGAGCACCGAAAACTACTGTCATCCATATATTGAAGGAGTTGCTTGCTGCAAATAGTTCGCCGAGAGAATGTCCTTCAGGCACGGCGAGCAATGCTCCGAGCAATGGGAAAGCTATCCATGCGAAGACGCCTTGTACCAGCCAGTATGATTCCCAACTCCAACTTTTTATCTTGTTAATTGGCACATAGCAGCTCGATTGGCAGAATGCGCCGATAGCTATTATCAATAGTCCTATTGTTATTTCCATATCTTGTAAGAAAAAAGGTCGGGACATTTAGCAGACATATAGTCTGAATGTCGCCGACCTTGGTTATTCATTATTTGTCGTATGTCTGATGATTAGTTTCTCTTAGAAAGCACTTCTGCCTCGTATTTCTCTACATCAGCAAAATATTCCTCACCTACAGGCACATTGTTCTTCATATTGAAGTAGTCGTAAATTGCGCCGAAAGGCATAGTCTTAGCCTCTTCGAGCAATGCGAGACGCTGGAATAGCTTGCCTTCATCCTCGTATTTGCGCAGAGTAGCAGTAGGCTCGAGCAATGCCTGAAGCAATGCTTTCTGTGCAGCACGTACACCGATGATGTAAGCACCGATACGGTTTATCGAAGCGTCAAAGTAGTCAAGACCGATGTGCGCACGGTCGAGAGCGTTGGCACGTACTATCTCTGAGAAGAGGTTGCGGGTGTTGTCATCGAACAAAGTTACGTGGTCTGAATCCCAGTGCATAGGACGTGAAACGTGGAGCATTAGCTCTGGCACGTACAAAAGTAATGCTGAGATAGCGTCAGAAACATTCTCTGTTGGCTCATAATGACCAGTATCGAGGGTGTACATCACGTTGTTCTTTGCGCAATAGCCCGTGTAGAAGTAGTTAGAGCCTACGGTATATGCCTCCAAACCAATACCGAACAGCTTTGCTTCAAGGCAAGATTTCATTCCTGGAAGTTCCTCTGCAAGGATCTCATCGAGGCTGTTTTTGAGTATTTCACGATAGCGTGCCTTCTCAACAGTTAGGTCTTTGCTTCCGTCGTGTACCCAGATATTCATGATACAAGGGTCATTCTGGTATTTACCCATAGCATCTGCTATGCGACGGCAACGCTTTGTATGCTCAATCCAGAAATCACGTATCTCCTTGTCAGGGTTAGACAAACTGAGGCTTCCGCTCTTAGGATGAGAGAAAGAAGTAGAGTTGAAATCGAGCTTCAAGTCATGCTCTTTAGCCCACTGCATCCATCCTTCAAAGTGCTTAACCTCCACTTGGTCGCGGTCAACGAACTCTCCACCAAACTCTCCGTATGTCTCGTGCAAGTTCAAACGATATGTTCCTGCGAGGAGCGACTTAACCTTTTCGATGTCCTGACGTAGCTCATCGATGTTGCGAGCCTTTCCTGGATAGTTTCCAGTGGTCTGTATACCACCCGAAGCAGCAACGTTACGCTCAAAGCCGACTACGTCGTCAGCCTGCCAACAATGCAGTGAGATAGGTGTTTTCTCGAGGATTTCGATAGCTTTGTCTGTATCTACTCCAAGAGCAGCATAACGCTCTCTTGCCATTTCATACGCTTTTGTAATCTGTTCTGCTTTCATATTTTTTAGATTTTATTATGTTTGTTGATTCAGAAATATTGTGCTTGCGGTATTTAACCTTTAATGTTTACTATTTCAAGGTACCTCTTGTAAGCCTCGTCCCATTGCTCTTTGTCTTGTGGTTCAAAGCGAGTCATGCTTACGCTGTCGGCAATTATCTTGCGCATACCAAATATGTCGCTGACGTCGCCAGCCGACTTTGCTTGCATCATTATATTACCCAGCGCAGTACATTCCTGCGGACCTGCAAGCACCTCCACGCCTGTAGCGTTGGCTGTAAACTGATTTAGGTATTTGTTCAGAGAGCCTCCGCCGATGATGTGCAGCGTGTTGAGAGGGAACGATGCCATCTCTTTCAAATAGCCAAACACCTGACGATAACGCAAAGCGAGGCTTTCGAAGATGCATCTGCATATCTCTGCGTAGCCCTCAGGTACGTGCTGCTTTGTGGCGCAGCAATATTCTTTTATCGCTTCCTGCATATTTGCAGGGTTGGCAAACATCTTGTCGTCAGGGTTTATGATGCTCTGGAATGGTTTTGTCGCCATAGCTTCGGCAAGGAGAGTGGTATAGTCTTTTGGCGCATCGTCGCCCCATTCCTTGCGACAACGCTCAAGAAGCCACATTCCACATATATTCTTCAAGAAGCGAGTGGTATTCTCTATGCCGCCCTCGTTGGTGAAGTTGCGCTCATAACTGAGGTCGTTTATGATAGCATCTTTAGTCTCTATGCCCATCAAACTCCATGTTCCAGAGCTGAGATATGCAAATTTTTCATCCCTTGCAGGTACGGCTGCAACAGCACTTCCTGTATCATGACCAGCAACGGCAATTACTGGCACGTTGCCCAATCCCGTAATCTTTTGCACCTCTTCGGTAAGAGTTCCGATGCAAGTGCCTGGGATTACCATATCGCCAAACTTATCTCTTTCAAGTCCTACGCTATTCAGAAGCTCCTTGTCGAGGTCCTTTGTGCGTGGGTCAAGCATCTGACTCGTAGATGCTATGGTGTATTCGCAAACATCTTTTCCCGTGAGCATCCATGATAGGGCATCGGGTACGAAAAGAATTTTCTTTGCATTTTTCAGGGCAGTATTGTCCTCTCTACGCATGGCATAGAGTTGGAAAAGGGAATTGAAATTCATGAATTGGATACCAGTAGTCTGGTAAACCTTCTTCTTGTCAATACACTTTTCGAAATACTCGTCCATTGCTTCAAACGTGAATGGGTCGCGATAGGCGATAGGATTTCGCAGAATGGCATTGTCTTCTCCTACGCATACGAAGTCTACACCCCATGTGTCGATACCGATGCTGACTATAGGAATCTGTCGTTTAGCTACGAGTTTCAATCCTTTTATTATCTCGTTGTATAGCGCAAAGATATCCCAATAGAAGTGTCCGCCCGTTTCAATGAGGTTGTTTTCAAAGCGTGTAAGTTCTTCCAACTGTATCTTTCCCTCACTGAGAGTTCCCACTATCGTGCGTCCGCTTGTAGCTCCAAGGTCTACGGCGAAGAAGTATCTGTTATTTTCCATTTATGTGTTTTGTATTAAATTCTTGTTTGCAAAGATAGAAAAATTTACTTTAAGTAAAACATTATTATTTGGGAAATATTCTGAAACTTTTGGTATAAAGCTTTTTAAAGTATGACTTTACGCATTGTCAGCCTATACTTTACGTTTCGTTAGTCTATACCTTACGCCTTGTTAGCCTATACTTTACGCTTCGTTAGCCTACACCTTTTTAATCATTAATCAATATCTTTTTTGAGCGTTACCATATACCTTTTAAGTGTTGACGATATTTCGCAGAAGTCTCTAGTCATAGTCAATCAATTTGTAAAGTATATGCCGACTATTATTGATAATATTTCTTTCATGTGTACACGTGTATATATATTATATAATAAGGTGTATTTTTTATAAATATGCAGTATAGTTACAGAAAGTAATAAATATGTCGTACTTGCTAATAAAATATAACAAAAATGTTTGGAAATATAACAATAATTAGTACTTTTGCCGTACACAAACATAAATACAACATATTTGGGCACCGCTGGGTAGGTGCCTGACGTGATTTTAAGGTATTAGAGAAGAATAAAAGGAAAGAATATTAATTTTTTAAGAGTATCGATTATGAACAAAAGATTCGCAATCGTTATGGCTGGTGCATTAATGAGCGCGGGAGCGCTGGCACAGTCAACAGTAAAAGGTACCGTAGTTTCTCAGGATGACGGGCAGCCCATTGTGGGTGCTACAGTCAGGGTTGAAGGCACAAACACAGGTACGGTAACAGACATTGACGGACGATTTTCCGTCGCAGTTCCCACAAACAAGAAGATCCGAATCGAGTACATCGGAATGGAAAGTATGAGCGTTGCCGCCAAAGACGGCATGACTATCAAGCTCGTTCCATCAGAGAAAGACCTCGATGAAGTGCTCGTTGTTGCTTATGGTAAGCAGAAGCGTAGCGCATTTACTGGTTCGGCAGGTGTCGTTTCGGCAGACAATCTTAAAGACCGTGTAGTAAGTAACGTTACCAATGCCATGAGTGGACAGGTAGCAGGTGTACAGGTTTTGAGTACCAATGGTCAGCCTGGTAGCGATGCCACCATACGTGTGCGTGGTATTGGCTCTATCAATTCCAGCAACGATCCTCTTATTATTCTCGACGGTGTGCCATACGAAGGCAACATTTCTTCTATTAACCCAACCGATATTGCATCACTCACAGTGTTGAAAGATGCTGCTTCTAACGCCATCTATGGTGCGCGTGGTGCAAACGGTGTAGTGCTTATCACCACAAAGCAGGGTAATTCAAAGGATGCAAAAGTAACTTTCGATGCTAAGTGGGGAACTAACTCTAGGGCAATCCCACAGTATGACGTGATATCCAATGTAGGTGAGTATTACGAAACTATGTTTAAGGCTCTCTACAACTCAAAGGCATACCACGGCTCATCGGCAGCTGCCTCTTACGCCTATGCCAACAATACTCTCTTCGATGCCTCAAATGGAGGCTTGGGCTATCAGGTGTATACCGTTCCTACAGGAGAAAACCTAATCGGAACAAACTTTAAACTTAACCCAAATGCAACGTTGGGATATTCAGATGGTCAGTATTACTATACTCCAGACGATTGGTATGATGAGGCAATAAGCTCAAACCTGCGTCAGGAATATAATGCTACAGTAAGCGGAAAGACTGATCGCATGAACTATTATGCCAGTGTAGGATACCTTGACGATAATGGTATCGTTACTAACTCATCGTTCAAGCGTTATTCCGCACGTGTTAATGCCGACTATCAGGCAAAGAAATGGCTGA
>CAVKAH010000020.1:4937-19782 GCA_963654095.1 Oscillospiraceae bacterium | reverse complement strand
AGCTGGTTAGAATGCCTGCCTGTCACGCAGGAGGTCACGGGTTCGAGTCCCGTACACACCGCACTAAAGACTGCTCTTCGGGCAGTCTTTTTTGTTATCTCTTGGGCTGCCCCGTATATTCCTTTCTTTTATTTGTCGGTGGGCTTGAAGCCTAATGAAGCATGCCGTATGTTCGTTAAGTGGGTGTTCTCGGGTTCTGTGAGT
The DNA here is from genome assembly GCA_963654095.1 of Oscillospiraceae bacterium. Classification (GTDB taxonomy): domain Bacteria; phylum Bacteroidota; class Bacteroidia; order Bacteroidales; family Bacteroidaceae; genus Prevotella. Next base: position 19,578 of record CAVKAH010000020.1, on the reverse strand, counting down.
ATAGCTTGCTGAGGCTCGGGATATACTTGCAGATGAATGATGTTACACTTCTTCCATTTTTAGTTTGTCGCTGAAGGTGTAGGCGGTGGGGATTGGGCTGGAAAAATGTTCGAACTTGGCTAACTTCGAGCAATCCGCTCCTTTTTTTTACCCAGATGAAAGAGTGTTTTCTTTAGTTTTTTTACGCTTAGTCAACCTGTAGACTAAGACAATCCGTCATTAATAGAAGTTTTAACAAGGCAGGAGCTTATATAACATACCCATAATGAAAAAATAGGGTAGTATTATTTTGCGGTATAATAGATTTATTTTACTTTTGTAGGGTATTGACAAAATTCGGATAAATAAAGGATGAAGAAATATATAATAATGATTGTCATGTTGTTTGTGGCATATACGGGAATATATGCGCAGATGAAATGGAATCAGAAATATCAGACATACATAAACCAATACAAGGATTTGGCTATCGAACAGATGCTCAAGTTTAAAATTCCTGCAAGTATCACCTTGGCGCAGGGGTTGCTTGAGAGTGGGGCAGGAGGTAGCGAGCTTGCCACGAAGGGGAATAATCATTTCGGTATAAAGTGTCATGGATGGACTGGGCGTAAGACGTATCACGACGACGATGAGTCGCAGGAGTGTTTTAGAGCATATAATAATGTGTATGAAAGTTATGAAGACCACAGCCTATTGCTTTCTGGACAGCCCAGATACAGATGCTTGTTCTCTCTAAAAAACGACGACTACAAGGGTTGGGCATACGGACTGAAGAAATGCGGCTATGCCACCAGTCCGACGTATGCACAAAAGCTGATAGGCATAATAGAGCTTTACAAGCTGCATCAGTACGACAAGGCAAAATCCTACGACCGCTTTATGGAGAGCCGATCGTATAAGGACAGTAGGGCAGCAAAGGGCGGAATGTTGCACCCTATACATTGTTACAACAAGAACTATTACATCGTGGTGCGTCAGGGCGACACGTTCCAGTCGATAGGCAAGGAGTTAGGGCTGTCGTATCGCAAGATAGCAAAATATAATGAACGCAACAAGCGCGACAAGCTCGTCGTAGGCGAGACGATTTATCTGAAGAAGAAACAGACAAAGGCAGACAAAGCCTACAAGAACCGCCCTCATACGGTGAAAGCGGGCGAGAGCATGTATAGCATAGCCCAGTATTACGGCATAAGGGTGAAGAGCCTGTATAAGAAGAACGGGTTGTCTGCCGACTATGTGCCAAAGGTGGGCGATAGGCTAAGAGTGAGATAAAAATATATAAACGAGAAAATAATTATAGTATAATTTTATAATAATGTTCTGATATGTTGAACTTGGATAATTTCTATAAGGCAAAGTATGAACTCAGCAAGGTGATAAGACAAACGGAAGTTGTTCATGCACCAATGGTAAATCCAGAGAGCGAAGTGTATTTAAAGCTGGAGTGTTTGCAGCGTACAGGTTCTTTCAAGATAAGAGGAGCTTGCTATAAGATATCACAGCTGAGCGACGAGGAGAAGTCGCACGGCGTAATAGCATGCTCGGCAGGAAACCACGCACAGGGCGTGGCTCTGGGTGCTACAGCACACGGCATAAAATCGTTGATATGCCTGCCTGCAGGAGCTCCGATAAGTAAGGTAGAGGCAACAAAGGGTTACGGTGCAGACGTATGCCTCGTGCCAGGCGTTTACGACGATGCTTACAGTAAGGCAATACAGCTGAAAGAAGAAAAGGGATACACCTTCGTACACCCCTTCGACGATGAGAACGTGATAGCAGGACAAGGCACTATCGGACTGGAACTGCTCGATCAAGTGCCAGACATGGACGCCGTAGTAGTGCCCGTAGGCGGTGGCGGACTGATAAGCGGTGTGGCATTCGCCATAAAGAGCCTCAATCCAAAGATTAAAGTATATGGCGTGCAGGCTGCAGGAGCAGCAAGCATGGTAAAGAGCATAGCCGACAAGAAGCGCGAAAGGCTCGACAACGTATCAACCATAGCCGACGGAATATGCGTAAAAGAACCAGGAGAAATAACATTCGACACTTGCAGCAAGTATGTTGATGAAATAGTTACCGTAACGGAAGACGAGATATGTGCGGCAATACTCCAACTGCTCGAAAAGGAAAAGGTAGTAGCCGAAGGAGCAGGAGCAACAAGCGTGGCAGCCGTGATGTTCAACAAAGTGCCTGTAAAGGGAAAGAAAGTGGTGTGCGTAGTTAGCGGTGGAAACATCGACGTAACAATCCTTAACCGTGTGGTAAGGCGTGGACTGATGAAGGGTGGCAGGATAGCAGTGTTCGACATAGAGCTGGACGACAAACCAGGAAAGCTCTTAGAAGTAGCAACCGTTATTGCACGTGAGGGAGCTAACATCACCAGCGTGCATCACGACAGAAACAGCGATAGCGAGAAAGTAAACTCATGTGTGCTAAGGGTGATGTGTGAAACACGTAATCAGGAACACGTAGAGTCTATAAAGAACGCATTGAAGAACGATGGTTTTAAACTCGTTTGATAAAGAACATAAAACATAATGATATATGGAAAATAATAATCATCTGGTGATAATGGCAGGCGGAGTGGGCAGCCGCTTCTGGCCGATGAGCACAAAAGAGAAACCAAAGCAATTTATAGACGTCCTAGGAGTAGGGCGCACATTGATACAGCTTACCTACGACAGGTTTAAAACCATCTGCCCTGCAGAAAACGTATGGGTGGTAACAAATAAGAGCTATGTAGATATCGTGGCAGAACAACTGCCCGAAATACCCGTAGGCAATATCCTATGCGAACCTTGCCGTAGAAACACAGCCCCATGCATAGCATACGTAAGCTGGAGAATAAAAGCCCAAAGCCCCAACGCCAATATCGTGGTAACACCAAGCGACCATGTGGTGATGAACGTTCCAGAGTTTCAGAGGGTGATATCAAACTGTCTTGCCTTTACAAGCGAGACAGACGCTATAGTAACACTCGGAATGAAAGCCACACGCCCAGAAACAGGATATGGCTACATACAGGCAGACCTGACAACAAGCTCTACCCGAAACAAGGAGATATTCCGTGTGGACGCATTCAAAGAAAAGCCTGACCTGCAGACAGCAAAGAAATATCTTGCCGATAAAAACTATTTCTGGAACGCAGGCATCTTCCTATGGAGCGTGCATACTATAGTAAATGCCTTCAGAGTGTATCAGCCCGCACTTGCCAATATCTTTGAGGGTATGAACAATGTTTATGGCACGGACAGAGAACAAGAGGTGATAGACGAGCGGTTCCCTGAATGTGAGAATATCTCCGTAGACTATGCCATAATGGAAAAGGCTGAAGAGATATTTGTCTGTCCTGCCGACTTTGGATGGAGCGACCTCGGCACATGGGGCTCTCTGCTTACACAAACCAAACACGATATCGACGGAAACAGCGTGATTGGGGATAACGTGGCTGTATTTGAAACAAAAAACAGCATTATCCATGCCACAGACTGCAAGCAGGTAGTAGTGCAGGGGCTTGACGGATACATCGTAGCAGAAAAGAACGGCAGGTTGCTGATATGCAAACTCTCCGAGGAGCAACGCATAAAACAATTCTCTGGAGAAAACTAAAAGGCACATACATAACCTATTAATATGAATGGGGACTCAAAATCCAATAGATAGAGATTATGAGTCCCTTTTTTAGTTCTGTACTTGATAATTGTTAAGTAAATATTATCTATATTGTTAATTCTAATAAAATATATTCAGAAAATTAACTTAATTAGTTAATCGTATCACTATTTATAATATATTTGCGGCATGAAAAAAAGAACAATATGGATAATAGCGGTAGTTATGGGGTTCTCATTCCTTGCCTTGCTCCTCCTTCAGCTTAAATACATGGACGCCATGGTGAAGATGAAGAAAGAGCAGCTCGACGAGAGTGTGAACAAAGCCCTATATCAGGCTGCAAGAAATCTTGAACTCAATGAAACACTAAGATACCTGGAGCGCGATGTTAATGAATCAGAACGCCGTGCATATAAGAAAGACTCTGTTGGTTCACGTTCTGGGTTGCCCGACGGTACGTTGCAGCATGCTCATCAATATGCTGTGGCAGACAAGAACGGCAATGTATATACATCGTTTGAGCTGAAGACAATAACGATGAAGCCATCATCCATGCCAAAGGCAATGATACTGCGTAATGACAAGAACTCCATATCAGAGGCTACAAAATCGATGAGGGAGATTGTAAAGAACAGATACGTCTACCAAAAGGCACTCCTCGATGAGGTGGTTTATAATATCCTTTATACGGCATCCGACAAACCACTAAAGGAAAGAGTAAACTTCAAGCTCCTTGACCAAGACCTGAAGACGGAACTGATGAACAATGGGGTGAACATGACGTATCATTTCACGGTGTCTACACAAGACGGGAGAGAACAATACCGCTGTCCTGAATATAGCGATGAGGGAGAGGAATACAGCTACAGCCAGATATTGTTTCGTAATGACCCTATGAACAAATCTGGTATAGTGAAGATTCATTTCCCCGACATGAATAGTTATATCTTCAGTAGTGTAAGGTTTATGATACCTTCAATAGCCTTCACCGTGGTATTGCTTATCACCTTTATATTCACCATCGTAGTGATATTCAGACAGAAGCGGTACACTGAAATAAAGAACGACTTTATTAACAACATGACTCACGAGCTGAAGACACCAATAAGTAGTATATCGCTCGCAGCACAGATGCTCAACGACGACAGCGTAACAAAGAGTCCCGTTATGATGAAACATCTGGGAGGCGTGATAAACGATGAGTCTAAGCGACTACGTTTCCTCGTAGAGAAAGTCTTGCAGATGTCGATGTTCGACAGAAAGAAGGCAATATTCAAGAAGAAAGAACTCGACTTGAACGAGCTTGTAGACAACGTGGCAAACACGTTCACGCTGAGAGTGGAACATACAGGAGGACATATCCACACAGAGTTAAAAGCTACACAGCCTACGATATACGTTGATGAGATGCACTTCACTAACGTGATTTTCAATCTCCTAGACAATGCAGTAAAATACAAGCATCCTGACAGAAGCGTAGAGCTACTCATAAAAACATGGAACGACAGCGAAAAGTTATACCTCTCTATAAAAGACAACGGAATAGGACTGAAGAAAGAGAACCTGAAGAAGATTTTTGAGAAATTCTATCGTGTTCATACAGGAAACGTGCATGACGTGAAAGGCTTCGGATTAGGTTTGGCTTACGTAAAGAAAATCGTGGAGCTGCATAAAGGCGACATCCATGCAGAGAGCGAAAAGGGTAAAGGCACAACATTCATTATATCGTTGCCTATAATAAATAGTTAGTAAATAAAAACAATATAGAAATTACATAACAAAAATAAGAAAGGATAATATTATGGACGAGAAATTAAAGATTTTGCTTTGTGAGGACGATGAGAACCTCGGTATGTTGCTTCGTGAATACTTACAGGCAAAAGGGTATTCTGCAGAACTCTGCCCTGACGGAGAGGCTGGTTACAGAGCTTTCCTAAAGACTAAATTCGACATCTGCGTACTCGACGTGATGATGCCAAAGAAGGATGGCTTCACGCTGGCACAGGATATTCGTCAGGCAAATGCCGATATGCCGATAATCTTCCTTACTGCAAAGACATTGAAAGAGGATATCCTTGAAGGATTTAAAATCGGTGCTGACGACTATATCACAAAGCCTTTCTCAATGGAAGAGCTGGTGTTCCGTATAGAAGCAATACTTCGTCGTGTTCGTGGAAAGAAGAATAAGGAGAATACATTATACCATATCGGTCGCTTTACGTTTGATACGCAGAAGCAGCTTCTTTCTATCGGCGACAAGCAGACTAAGTTGACAACTAAGGAGAATGAGCTTTTGGCTTTGCTTTGCAGTCATGCCAATGAGATACTGCAGCGTGATTTTGCCTTAAAGACGATATGGATTGACGACAACTATTTCAATGCTCGCTCTATGGATGTATATATCACCAAATTGCGTAAGCACTTGAAGGACGACGACCAAATAGAAATTATCAATATCCACGGAAAGGGATATAAACTGATTACCCCTGACGAAGAGTAATTGATTGGATAAATTATAAACAAAAGAAGCCAGAGACTCGTTATGTGTTCTCTGGCTTTCTTATATCGTATAAGCTGAATAATCAGTCTGCTGACTTACTATTTTATAGAGTGTAATTTACAAATAAATAGTAGCCAGACTTACTATTTCAGAATGTGTAATTCACAAACAATCAGTCTGCTGATTTATTATTTGTACGCTTCTTGTTAGAGCTTTTGTTGTTACCGTGGGAGTTTGAACGCCTCTTGTTGTTTCCCCTTTGCTGTGGCTTGTTGCCTTTAGAGCCATGCTTCTTTCTGTTGTTTCCTTTACCTTTAGCAAATGGCTTCATCTCTTTATACTCAGGAGCCTTGCCGATATATTCAGGAAGAGGAGTCTTCTCGATGGTGCGCTCAAGGAACTTTTCTATTCTCATGAAATAGCCTACCTCACGACCTCTTATTAAAGTAATGGCACGACCATCCCTATTGGCTCTTGCCGTTCGCCCAATACGGTGTACGTAGTCTTCTACATCGTGTGGCACATCATAGTTGATAACCATCGATATGTCATCAATGTCGATACCTCTTGCTACGATATCTGTGGCAACAAGAATATCAATCTGTCCACTTTTAAAGCTGTACATCACCTTGTCTCTTTCTGTCTGCTCAAGGTCAGAGTGCATCTCGCCGCTGTTGAAGCCATACGATCGCAGAGTGCGATTTATGTCTTTAACCTTTACTTTTGAGCACGAGAAGATGATAACACGTTGAGGAGCTTCGTCCTTAAATATCTCTTTTAAGACCTTTAGCTTCTGGTCTTCATGGCATACGTATGCCGATTGCTTTATCTTTTCTGCAGGCTTACTAACGGAAAGCTTTACGATGACAGGGTCTTTAAGCAATGATTTTGCCAGCTCTTCTATCTTTGTAGGCATTGTGGCAGAATACATAATAGTCTGACAAGAGGGAGGTAACAGCTTGGCAATGCTCAAGATGTCTTCAGAAAAGCCCATATCTAACATTCTGTCTGCCTCGTCAAGCACGAAGAAAGATGCCTTGCTCAAATCAACGTTGCCCATGTTTATATGACTTATAAGTCTGCCTGGAGTGGCAATAACAACGTCAGCTCCCATCTTCATACTCTTATATTCCTGATCATATCTGTTACCATCGTTGCCCCCATATACGGCAACACTGTTGATGTCAGTCATATAATAAGAGAAACCTTGCATGGCTTGGTCAATCTGTTGTGCCAATTCTCTTGTCGGACTCATTATAACGCAGTTAATAGAGTCCTTATGGAAGCCTCCATCATCGAGCATGCTCAATATAGGCAAGAGATAGGCTGCCGTCTTTCCAGTTCCCGTCTGTGCCACACCGAGAACATCGTATCCGTCAAGGATAGGCGGTATACACTTCTCCTGCACAGGAGTGCAGGTGGTGAAGTTCATATCGTCTAATGCGTCGAGAGTATTATCGCTTAAATCTAAATCGTAAAAATCCATATCGTAATTAATTAGGTGCTTTGCGGTAGCAGTAGTAAGCCACAAACGCAAATATTATATTAGGTATCCATGCGGCAAGCATCGGAGGGGTGTTAGCTTGTATCGCAAAGGTGGCAGAAACGGTCTGCAGCATGATATATCCGAAGCTTAGGGCAAGACCAATACCCAGATACAGACCCATTCCTCCCTTTCTTTTTCTTGATGAAAGAGATACTCCAATGGTTGTCAGGATAAACGATGCGAACGATGTGGCTATCCTTTTGTGGTATTCCACCTCATATTGAACAACGTTGCTCGACCCTCTATCAATCTGTTTACTGATATATTCTTTCAGCTGCGGACTGGTAAATGTTTCTTGTTGTCCCTTAGAAAATACAAGGTCGGTAGGCTCCATCATTATCGTAGAGTCTTTTTGCGCACCGCTTGTTATATGCTCCTTGAGGCCTTTGAGCTGCCTTATGCGCCAATTAGACAATTTCCAGTGGTATTTGGAGTCGGAGATAGTGTCGTATTGTATTTCAGATGCCGTGAGATGACTTACGAGTTTCTTGTTTTCAAACTTATCAAGACAAAAGCCATAGCCTTTCTTCAGGGTGTTGTCATAATGCTGTATATAGGCGATAACGCCTCTCCCTACTTGAAGCTGCACATTCTCTGCCGATGTGTTTTTCTTCTTGTTCTTGTACATCGTCTCAAAGTTTTGTCTTACTATAGTACCTTTTGGGATGATATACGAACCAAGAAAGAAGGTAAGCACCGATATAAGAAAGGCTGAAATCATATAGGGTCGCATAAGTCGTTTAAAGCTTATTCCTGCTGCGAGCATAGATATTATCTCAGAGTTTCCTGCCAGTTTCGATGTAAAGAATATAACGGCTATAAATACAAAGAGCGGACTGAACAAGTTTGCAAAGTATGGCACGAAGTTCATATAATAGTCGAACACGATGGCTTTTATAGGAGCGTGGTATTGCGAAAACTTAGCTAAGTTCTCGTTAACGTCAAACACTATAGATATGGATATAATAAGTATGATGGAATAGATATATGTTCCGATGAACTTTTTTATTATATACCAGTCGAGTATTTTTATGTATCTTCTAGGATTAAAGATACGCATCCATTGCAAATGCCCTTGCATCCATCTGCAGAAAGCATAGAGCCAGCTCATCCTTTCCTTGATGTTAGCAATATGTTTGCGCCATGATACTTTGCTGTTCATTGTTGCTTATTGTTGATATTGATATATTATTGCAATGCTCAGAAACATTATTGAAATGTTCAGAAACATTATAGCAATGCTCAGAAACTATTTAAATTCTTCTTCCGAGGTTGTCTATCACTGATTTCTTCCACATCACGAAGTCGCCAGCCTCAATGTGCTTCCTTGCATCAGTAACCAATCGCAAGTAGAACGAAAGGTTGTGTATGGTAGCAATCTGCATTGCCAACAGCTCTTGTGCCTTGAACAGGTGGTGAAGATATGCCTTTGAGTGTATCTGGTCTACATAACAACCATCTGGGTCGATAGGGGAGAAGTCCTTTTCCCACTTCTTGTTCCTCATATTCATCGTACCTTCGTATGTAAAGAGCATAGCGTTTCTTCCGTTTCTTGAAGGCATTACGCAGTCGAACATATCCACTCCTCGCTCTATTGCTTCAAGGATATTCTGTGGCGTGCCTACTCCCATAAGGTATCGAGGTTTATCTTTAGGCAGTATTTCGTTTACTGTTTCAATCATCTCATACATAACCTCAGTAGGCTCTCCTACGGCAAGTCCACCGATGGCATTACCATCAGCACCCTTGTCGGCAACGAACTTAGCAGCCTCTCTTCTTAGGTCTTTGAAGGTACAACCCTGTACTATAGGGAAGAGCGTCTGGTCATATCCGTATAGCGGTTCCGTTTCATTGAACCGCTTAATACATCTGTCAAGCCAGCGTTGGGTCATGGCAAGACTCTTCTTGGCATATTGGTAGTCGCTCTGTCCTGGTGGACATTCATCGAAAGCCATCATGATATCGGCTCCTATAATACGCTCCGTATCCATAACATTCTCTGGTGTGAAGAAATGCTTAGACCCATCTATATGCGAACGAAACTCACATCCTTCTTCTTTCAGCTTTCTTATACCTGTGAGCGAGAATACCTGAAAGCCACCGCTATCGGTAAGTATTGGCTTGTCCCATGTATTGAATTTATGCAGACCGCCTGCAGCTTTCAGTACGTCGAGTCCTGGTCTGAGATACAGATGATATGTGTTTCCGAGGATAATCTGTGCCTTTACTTGTTCACGCAGTTCTTGGAAATGTACACCTTTCACGCTACCGCAAGTGCCTACAGGCATAAAGATAGGAGTCTTTATCTTACCGTGGGCAGTTGTTATGGTGCCAGTTCTTGCATCACTAGCTGTATCAGTATGTTCAAGTTCGAATGTCATTCTGTTTATTGTTGTTTATTTGTATTCTTGTCGTCGTCTATTTCAAAGTTCACGGCGTCCTTTACTATCTCGTCGGTAAGAGCAAACTTCCATACATCCAACACGTTTTCAACATAATGGAAAGTTACTCCTTTCAAGTAAATGTCAGGTATCTGCTCTATGTCCTTCTGGTTTTCCTTACACATCAAGATGTCGGTTATTCCAGCTCTCTTTGCAGCAAGTATCTTCTCTTTTATACCGCCCACAGGGAGAACCTTGCCTCGCAATGTAATCTCTCCTGTCATTGCGGTGTTCTTACGTACCTTCCTTTGAGTCAGGGCAGATGCTATAGATGTGGCTATTGTTATTCCTGCGGATGGACCATCCTTAGGCGTAGCTCCTTCAGGAACATGGATATGTATGTTCCAGTTGTCGAAGATGCGATAGTCGATATTAAGGATGCTGGCATGAGCCTTTACGTATTCAAGGGCAAGCATTGCCGATTCCTTCATCACATCACCAAGGTTTCCTGTCAGTGTGAGTTTTCCGCCTTTACCTTTGCTTAGGCTTGTCTCGATAAACAGTATCTCTCCGCCTACACTTGTCCATGCAAGTCCAGTAACTACTCCTGCATAATCATTGCCTTGATATATATCGCGATAGAAAGGAGCCTTACCGAGAAGTCCTTCAATTTCGTTAGGAGTGATACGTGAGTATTTCATTTCTCCCTCTTTAGCCTTATGAAAGGCAATCTTTCTCAATGCTTTGTTCAACTGTATCTCCAGTTGTCTCACTCCGCTCTCCCTTGTATATTGTTCGATAATTCGTTCTGTTGCAGCCTTTGTAAATGTGAGAGAGGTCTCGTCGGCAAGTCCTGTATTCTCTTTTTCTTTAGGGATTAGGTGTCGTCTTGCTATCTCTTGCTTCTCCTCAGTGATATATCCGCTGAGTTCAATCACTTCCATTCTGTCGAGCAAAGGACGAGGTATTGTGTTCAAATCGTTAGCTGTAGCAATAAACAACACCTTGGAAAGGTCGTAGTCCACATCGAGATAGTTGTCGTGGAAGGCATTGTTCTGTTCAGGGTCGAGCACTTCGAGCAATGCTGACGATGGGTCTCCGCTTACGGTGTTCTGTGTTATCTTGTCAATTTCGTCAAGGATAAACACAGGGCTAGACGAACCTGCCTTCTGTATACTCTTAATGATACGCCCTGGCATAGCTCCGATATACGTTCTTCTATGTCCGCGTATTTCGGCTTCATCGTGCAGACCGCCAAGCGACACCCTTGCGTATTTCCTTTTCATTGCCTTGGCAATACTCTTTCCTAAACTTGTCTTACCCACTCCTGGAGGACCATATAGACAGATTATTGGAGATTTCAAGTCGCCTCTAAGACTAAGCACAGCGATGTATTCGAGTATTCTCTCTTTCACCTTTTCCATACCATAGTGGTCAGAATCGAGTATCTTTTTTGCTCTGTTCAGGTTAAGATCATCTACGGTATATTCATTCCAAGGCAATGCCACCATGGTCTGTAGGTATGTCATCTGTACGCTGTATTCAGGACTTTGTGGGTTCAATAGGTCCAGCTTGTCCAGTTCTTTGTTGAACGCAGCCTCTACTTCTTTGCTCCACGACTTAACCTTTGCCTTTTCCAAAAGCTCTTTTCTCTCGGGAGAACCTTCACCCGAGCCTAACTCTTCCTTTATGTTTTTTATTTGCTGTTGTAGGAAGTATTCCCTTTGTTGCTCGTCGATATCCTCTCTTGTCCTTGTTCTTATATCCCTCTTTAAATCCAATAACTGGTTCTCGCGGTCTAGGATTTTAAGCATTCCGAATACACGTTCTTTCATCGAACTTAGCTTCAGCAACTCTGCTTTCTCATCAGTATTGAAAGGTAAGTTTGCACATATATAGTTGGTAATGATAACGTTGTTCGTAATGTTTTGCATTGCGAACATCGCTTCGTCTGGGATATCTTCGTTCTGACGGATAAAGTTTATTGTAGATTTCCTTAAGTCTTCAACGGCTGTGAGGTATTCTTTGTCATTGTTGTCGGGCATTACTTCCTGTGCATCCGATACAATTCCTTTCAAGAAAGGCTTCTTTCTCTTTATCGCTTCAAGGCGACATCTGCCCAAAGCCTGCACTATAACGGTAAAGTTGTTACCATTTCCAGGCAGTTCGAGCATCCTTACCACCTTAGCATATACGCCATATTCGTATAGGTCTTTTATGGTTGGTTCGTCGGTTTCTATATCTTTTTGACAAAAGATAGCGAATATTGGGTTCTTCTTTTTCTTGCTCATTGTCTCGATGAGCTTAAGGCTCGACTCTCTTCCGATTAGTATTGGCGAGACGATACCTGGGAACATCATCAGGTTTCTTGTGGCAAGTATAGGGAGTTCTCCTTCTATTTTCTCATCGAAAAGCTTTGCTATGTCTCCCTCGTAATCGGCAATCATTGAAAATGCGTTGCTCATATTTCTTCTCATAAATAGTGTTTCTTTCTCTTTAAAATATAATGAGGTGCAAAGTTAGTCATTTTTTTTGATATTCTGAAAACAGATACTTTTTTTATCAAAAATGTACCTGTTATTGTCTGCGGATACTTGTGATGTTAAATATAATGGCTATTTTTGTAATGGAAATCATAGGATAAGGAGTGGAAAATGTCGAACAACTATTTTTGTTTTAAGCAGTTTAAGATTAATCAGGATAAGTGTGCCATGAAGGTAGGTACCGACGGCACCCTGCTTGGTGCATGGGCTTCGGGAGGAAAACATATTCTTGATATAGGCACAGGCACAGGACTTATTGCACTGATGATGGCACAACGTTTCCCGTCTGCCTACGTTCAAGCGATAGATATAGAGAGTTCGGCTTGTGAACAGGCAAGGGAAAACGTATTGCAATCTCCGTTTTCTGACCGCATAAGGGTAGAAAACGTTGCTATTCAGGAGTATGTTAGTGAGAAGAAATTTGATGCAATAGTGTGTAATCCTCCTTTCTTTGTTGACTCTCTTGGTTGTCCTGACGACAAACGCCACATGGCTCGTCATACGTCATCCTTAAGCTTTGCTGACCTTTTCTCTTGCGTTGCAAACCTTCTGGAAGAGAGGGGAGTATTCTCTGTTGTTATCCCCGTAGAGTCTATGTCTAACATTGATAGTGCGGCAGCATTATCTTCGTTTCGCTATATACGTAAGTGTGCTGTGCGTACAGTACCACTTAAGACCCCTCGAAGATACTTGTTAGCATACGCAAAGTATAATGTTAGCACCTATGAATATAGGGAGGAGAGCATAGAAGATGCCAATCATCAACGCTCGAAATGGTATTCTGAACTTACTTCAGAGTTTTATTTGTATTGATTAAGTGCTTTTCGACGTTAATCCAAAGCTTTATCTATTTCGATTTCGGTGCTCTGTCTTTATCGTTTTCTATCTGTTTAGTTTTTTGAGCAAGTATTTGTTTATTGTCTGGATGTGTTTCGTTTGTTTAGAAACATCAGTCCTAACAGCACTCATGTCGTTGAAAAATTCACAAAAAGCTTTCTGCACGATGTTTGGCTGACGCCTTGTCTTGTCGGCAAAATGGTTTACCAATATGCTGATACCTTTACTTACGATCTGTATGTCTACATTTGCGGGTGCCATAACTGGGTCGCCGTCATAGTGTATGTATCCAGGTTTCTCTCGCTGAATACTAAGATGCTTCGACTTAAAGGTCTTAATCTTTGCATTCTTGTTCAGAGTTTTGTTGAACATATCTATGCTAATTTGCGGTGCATCAAGCATATCGAATGGATCCATAATTATAACATCGAGAAGCCCATCGCTCATCGAAGCCTGTGGCGCAATATACGCATTGTTGCCATACTGCGATGCATTTGCACAAGAAATAAGGTATGCTTTCTGTTCTATCGTATATTCTTCCGACTGGATTTTATATGTTTCAGGTTCGTATTTTATACCTTCTTTAAGAACATTCTCGAGATACGTTACAGGTCCACGCTTTCCTGCCTGAGCAAATTTCATACTTATATAAGCGTCAAACCCCATTCCGCAAGTGCAGAAGAAAGGATGCCCGTCTATAAGTCCATAGTCGAGCCTATGTGTTTCGCAATCATTAATCACGCCGATAGCCTTCTTTAAGTCCATTGGCAGCATCAAGTGGCGTGCAAGTCCGTTTCCTGAGCCGCATGGCAGTATACCCATTGCTGTGTCTGACTGAATTAAAGCTCTGCCCACCTCGTTTATCGTGCCATCGCCACCTATGGCAACAACGATGTCTACATGCTCATCCTTTGCTTTGCAGGCAATTTTTGTGGCATGTCCAGCGTATTCTGTAAGTTTAATTGTATATGAAAATTTGTCCTTATCAAGATACTTCTCGATAAGATTAGGTATACCCGCTTTCTTTACGGTTCCAGAAATCGGGTTCATTATGAATACGATATTCTTTTTCGTCAGCATAGTTTGCAAAAGTAGTAATTTATTGAGTAAAAACAATTACTATAATTATAATTTTTTGTGTAAATAGTATATTTCTGCGAAAAAAGTATTTGTTTTAATGTAAAATGTTTATCTTTGCAGCCACAAATTAAAAAGTAGTGAA
>CAVKAH010000020.1:0-4927 GCA_963654095.1 Oscillospiraceae bacterium | reverse complement strand
AACTACACCTATATTATAATGGGACTTTTACAAGAGAAATACAAGAATTATCGTGAACCGCAGAAATATATGAAAGCGGGCATTTACCCATATTTCCGTGAAATTACAGGAAAACAGGGCACAGAAGTTCAAATGGATGGGCACGAGGTGCTCATGTTCGGTTCTAACGCTTATACAGGTCTTGTGGGTGATCCACGTGTTGAAGAGGCTGCTAAAAAGGCTATAGATCAGTATGGTACAGGTTGCGCAGGAAGCCGTTTCCTGAACGGAACATTGGACTTACATGTTAAACTTGAAAAGGAGCTTGCTGCTTTTGAGCATAAAGATGAGGCTCTATGCTTTTCTACAGGTTTTTTTGTAAACTCTGGCGTTCTCTCCGTAGTATGCGGAAGAGAGGATTATATAATATGTGATGAGCGCGACCATGCAAGTATCGTTGACGGTCGCCGTCTTTCATTCGCTACATGCTTGAAGTATAAGCACAACGATATGGAAGATCTTGAGAAGCAACTCAAGAAATGTCGTCCAGAATCAGTAAAACTCATTGTTGTAGACGGTGTGTTCTCTATGGAAGGCGACTTGGCTAATTTGCCAGAAATCGTTAAATTAAAGAAGAAATACAATGCTTCCCTCATGGTAGACGAGGCTCATGGATTGGGCGTCTTCGGTAAAGAGGGTAGAGGAGTGTGCGACCATTTCGGTGTTACTGACGAGGTAGACCTCATAATGGGTACATTCTCAAAGAGTCTTGCAAGTATTGGAGGATTTATAGCAGGTGATAAGGATACGATAAACTATCTGCGTCATGCTTGCCGTACATATATCTTCAGTGCTTCAAACACGCCTGCTGCTACGGCTGCCGCAATGGAAGCACTGCATATCATACGTAAGGAGCCAGAGAGAATGGAGCGTTTGTGGGAAGTAACTAACTATGCACTGAAACGTTTCCGTGAAGAAGGATTTGAAATTGGCGATACAGAGAGCCCTATTATCCCGCTCTATGTTCGTGATCCTTACAAAACATTCCTTGTAACAAAGCTTGCTTTCGATGCAGGTGTATTTATCAATCCTGTTATCCCACCAGCATGCGCACCACAAGACACACTCGTTCGTTTTGCTCTTATGGCTACGCATACTAAGGAGCAGGTGGAGAAAGGTGTAGTGGCACTGAAGAAGATATTCGCTGAACAGGGAATAATTAAATAATAACAGAGACTTATTAAATAATAAAAGTATACGTGCGTGTTATATATAAGAACACGCAAGGCTCTATATCTACATGATGGGATAATGAAACTATCCGCAGTTGGTATAGTAAATAGATATCGTTAATATGGTGGGTGGTATGAGAAATATCGCCCGCTATACAAACTTCAAATAAAAACTATTTCATAAGTTAGTAGTAGCGACTCTAACTGTAAAAAGATTGTTTTATACAATATAAAAATATATATCTACAATATTTCAATTTTAAGAACATGAAAATTAATGCTAAACATTTTTTGCGAGTAATCGCAAAAAACGGAGCAATGCGTGTGCTTATTTGTGGTGCCGTAATCGTTGCATCATCCATTAATCCAAGCACAGTAATTGCTGACACTGCAAGTAAATCAGTATCTGATATAACAGGTGTTGAGGATCTTACAGGTAAAACTCTTGAAGAGTTAAAGACTAATGCTGTTACAGCAGGCACATGGCCTACTGATGACATGGACAAGATCTTCTTTATTTACAACGTAAAGACAGGAAGATTTATTAATGCTGGTGGATACTGGGGTACACACGTTTCCCTACAGGAGACTCCTATCTCTTTGTGGGCTAATGTCTCAACATCGTCTAACGTATTTGATTTCAGCCAGAACCTTGTAAGTGGTCAGGGATGCTTGATGAGATGGAGCGTTTCTTATTCATCAGTCTCAAGCGACCATGGTGTGTATATAGATAGAAATACAAGTACAGGATACTACGGATGGAAGCTTGAAGCAGTTTCAGGCGACTCGCAGAATACTTATAAGCTCTATACATATAAAGTAAGTAATCCTAATAATAATTCAGCTAAATTATATCTCTGCGCCAATGGTGAGGAGAAGGATCAGGATATTGATTGCGAGGCATTTACTGCATCAGAAATAAGCTCAAAAGGTATATCTGGTTATGATACATGGCGTATCTTCTCTATGAAACAAATCTATGAATTACAGAAGCAGAATACCGAAAATATGACAAAGTCCATAGACTTGTCGTTCATGTTGAAATGTCAGGGCTTCTCTCGTACCGTAAATGATGTAAACAAATGGACTACTTCTATTTGGAGCAAAGGTACAGGTAGCTTCCGCTTTGGATTGGAAAAGTATTATAGTACTACACCTAGGGCAAGCAAAAATGTAAATTTACTAAGTGATAAAAGCAAATATACTTTCAACGGGAAAACTTATTCTACTCCGCACAACTATCAGATGGACTTAGGAAAGTATTTCTGTGCTGATGCAAAGAACGTACGTGGCGTTATCTATCAGGATGTGCAGCTCAAATATGGTGGCTCGTATGTAGTAGAATGTAAGGGATATTCGAACACTAAGGATGCAAGACTCTTTGCCGTACTTCTCGACAAGAACAAGAACGTCGTAAAGAATACAGTGCATGAAACTATACTTAATCAGATTTCGCAGATGTCTGAAACAGAGCAAGAAAACCTTCATGTATCTGAGCAGAATATAGATTACGCAGGAAAGAACTTCTATGCTTCACGTAAATACTTGAACACTGTGCTCGTTCACGTACCAGAAGAGCTCGAAGGTAATTCAGAGTACTATGTTCGTTTCGGTATCATCATCGGTGATGACAATAGCGATACTACAGTAGATGACAATAATGAATGGACCGTATTTGACGACTTCCGCTTGCTCTATGCCAGCAAGACAACTGACGAAGACCTTATCCTTGACGAGGATAGAGCTGACATGAAATATCTTAGCGAGTGTTCAAATACTTATAAGAACAAGATTCTACACCTAAACAAGTCGTTCACACTCAACAAATGGAACTCTTTCGTACTTCCTGTAGACCTCACAGTAGATCAGTTGCGTAACGCTTTCGGTGCTAATGTTCGTCTTGCTAAACTCGATGCATTGACAAGTTCGGAAATACAGTTTAAGACTGTAGACCTTGACAATATAGAATCAAGCGAAGTAGGTCTTGAGGCTTACACTCCATACATCATTTATCCAACTCGTGAAATAGCTCCAAAGCAGTCTCCTGCTTATAGAGCATTGCTTACCGAGACAGGTAATTCAGCTGCAAAGACCGTACAAGTGATTATCAAGGCAAACAACTTGGAAATTCCTAATGTAAACCTTCCTGTAGGAGAAGACAATCATACAGACTTGTCTAATGTAAACCTTCCTGTAGGAGAAGACAATCATACAGACTTGTCTAATATGAACCTCGATAACTGGACAACAAAGAAGATGTATAGTGTGGAGGGTAACGGAACTATGACAGCGTGCGGAACATTTGTTCGTACCTTTGGTCCTAATGAGACCGTACAGGATACTGATGCTGATAGCGATACATACGGAGTATTTAAATTTGGTAGTGATAAGGGTACTATCATCTCTGGTTGTGATGATTTGAAGGGTAGCTATTTCTTCTATAACGGTAATGTCTATTGCTCAAACACTCGTGTTCGTGGTCTGCGAGGATTTAGCTGCTGGTTTAAGCCTAATGCATCAGAAAGCACAAGCAAGACGCTTATGTATCTTGATGATATAGCTCAGGATGCTACTTCGGATATCAGCAGCCTTGTTGCTTATGATAAAGAGGAAACAGCAGGAAAGGCTTCTCAAGGCGTATTCAGTATTAACGGTCAGCGTATCAGTGATGATGCCGACTTGACAAAGCTGTCTGCAGGTATCTATATCGTTAATGGTAAGAAGTATATTGTAAAGTAAACATTGCACACAGAGGATGTGTATTAAATAAGGTAGAAAGATAATAATGAAAAAATCATATATAAAACCACAGTCAAACGTTGTAGAGGTAGCTCCTTTTATGCTGGATAATCTCGCTAGTTGGACTACAGATAATCCTAATAGGCTTGATGATAATACAAGGAATGATTGGGGTAGCGTTATCTACGACAATAAAGTCTCAACTGAAAACAATAATAGCACTGATTTGTGGGATGAAGAAAACTGGTAAATAAGTATTGTTACCATAATCAAACAGGAGGTAAAACAAAAACGTTTTACCTCCTGTTTTAGTAATATACCCTATAGGGATTATATAACTCTTACTGATTACATATACTCTTAGATATTTAAACTCTTACTGATTATATATTCCCTTACAGATTAAAAGATTTTCGTCTTAGTGATTGCAGACCTTAGTGATGTCTACCGTGAAATCATCTTCACCTGTTGCAGGCATAAACTTACCTCGAGCTTCAAGGAAATCTACCAGTTCCGCTGCGGTCATACCCTCTGCGGAGCAGGTATAGAACTGTTCATCTGCACCAAAACGCTCAATGATAGCATCAATGAGCTGTTGTTTCGTTGTGTAACTGTTACCCTCCATCATGTGGAGTACTTCATGTCCATGTGTCATTGTCGTATAATTTTTATTACTTTTATATTTCTTGTTATATTTCTTCTTGTGCAAAAGTAATATGAAAACGACAGAAACCATTATATTGCAAGTTAAATAATACTATAGTGCTTCGATTTTAAAGATACGTTAATGACTGCAGATCCTAAATCTACATGACTATAAAGCTATGTTTGTTAATTATTTTGTTAAAAACAATAGATACCTAAAAGTTGTTATTGCAGAAATAAAAAATATTTGCTTATTTTGCAAATGATTAAGGCGGGGTCTAAAAATTACCTTTGATGTATTTTTGAATTTTAGCCGAGTAGATTTTTCTGTC
>CAVKAH010000019.1:0-20419 GCA_963654095.1 Oscillospiraceae bacterium | reverse complement strand
ACTGCATGAATAGTGGTACTGAAGTGAACAACCTCGTAGTGGGCGACATCAAACAAAGCATATACAGATGGAGAGCAGGCGACTGGCGGTTGCTGAACAACATAGGCAGTAGCTTCCCTAACAGAAACCTCGACATCAAAGAACTTACCACTAACTACCGCTCTGCTGAAAACATTGTAACGTTCAACAATACTTTCTTCAGCATTGCCGTTGAAGCGGAAGCAGAAGCGGAAAGAGAGATAAGTGAGACGGAAGCCCATCTCATCAATGCTGCGTATAGCGATGTCGTACAAAAAACTGGTAAACAAACAGGCAACGGACTGGTTAGAATTAGTCTTCTTGGTAAGGATGATTACGAAGAGAATATGCTGCAACAGATTGAGCAGACTATCGATGAGATAACAGCGCATGGTGTGGCGCAAAACAAGATTGCCATTCTGTTGAGAACAAATAAATACATTCCCGTTATAGCAAACTATTTTACAGACAAACGCCCAGATATTACTATCGTCAGCGATGAAGCATTCCGTCTGGACCACTCCATTGCTATTAACACCATCATTGCTGCACTTCGGTTCTTGCACGATAGTGAGGATAAGATAACTAAAGCCTGTCTTATAAAATACTACATGCAGAACGTGAAGCATAACGAAACTCCACTTTTCGACTTGCTGCAAGACATTGAGAACAACGATTTCCTACCTAAAGAGTTTGCGGAGAATATCGACAAACTAAAGGAATTGCCCCTTTATGACCTCGTGGAAAAGCTATATGCTATGTTTAATCTCAACGAATTGCAAAACGAAAATGCCTACGTCTGTGCCTTCTTCGACTATCTTGCTACATATATAAACGATATGTCGGCAGATCTTATCGGCTTTCTTCAGGAATGGGACGATAACCTCCACACTAAGAAAATACAAACAGACGAGGCTGACGGCATACAACTTATTAGTATCCACAAGAGTAAAGGATTGGAGTTTGACAATGTTATTGTGCCGTTCTGCAACTGGAAGATACAGATGTTCAATAGTAGTTATATATGGTGCAAACCAAACAAAGCACCATACAACAAGTTACCCCTACTCCCTGTAAACTATAGCTCCAAACTCGCCAACTCTATATATGCCGAGGATTATCAAAAGGAACACTTGCAGAACACGATAGACAATCTCAACCTTCTGTATGTGGCTTTCACAAGAGCAGGAAAGAACCTCTTTGTCCTTGGTAAACGCGACGAGAAGTCTTCACGCTCCACCTTGATAGAAAATTGTATTACTCCACTTGCAAAAAAACTTGAAGGTTCATCGCTCGAAGGTATTGAGAACAAGGAGGAATACATTCTCTTTGAATATGGCAACTTTGCCGAAAGCAATGGCAACGACAAGGAAAGCACCACGCAAAATGTATTCTTGCAACCCGATACAAAGAGGACTGTTGCAGTGGAAACATACGACATTCCTATCGTTTTCAGGCAGAGCAACAAGAGCAAAGACTTTATTGCACAAACGGAGGGGGAGGAAAACGACTCGCCAAACTCATTCATAAAAATTGGAAACATATTACATCAGGTGTTCTCAAATATTCAAACCGCAGACGATATACCCAGCGTGTTGGACGAGTTTGAGGCTGAGGGCATACTGTATGGTGAAGGTCTTGACAGGAAAGAACTGGAAAAGATGCTTAACAAATACCTCTCCACTAACGACATGATTGCCAATTGGTTCTCACCACACTGGCAACTGTATAACGAATGTACGATACTTTCAACTGACGAGAATACGGGTAACGTATATGAACGACGACCTGACCGTGTGATGAAAGACAAAGACAAAGTGATTGTCGTAGACTTTAAATTCGGAAAGATGCACGACGAATACTCCGCACAAGTAAAACAATACATCAATCTGCTGAACGCTATGGGATATAAAGACGTAAAAGGCTACCTGTGGTTCGTTAGAAAAGGCATCGTCAAGGAGGTAAAATAAAAACATTTCCTATAAGACAAAAAATAGAAATCTATATAACAAGAACATAAAATCTATATAACAAAAAAATAGAAATCTATATAACAAGAACATGAAATCATTTCTTCACTTCATAGCTAAAGATATTATAAAGAAATACGGAAACGACCTCTCGCATATCGCTCTGGTGTTTCCTAACAAGAGAGCTGCCCTGTTTCTCAACGAAGAACTGGCACATTGCTCTGACGTCCCAGTGTGGGCACCAACATATCTCACTATTAGCGACCTCTTCAGACAACACTCTCCGCTCACCGTGGGAGACCCGATAAAACTTGTTTGTGAGCTTTACAAAACCTACATCGAAGTTACGGGTAAAGACGAGACTCTCGACCACTTCTATGACTGGGGACGACTACTTATCAGCGACTTTGATGATGTTGACAAGAATATGGCTGATGCTAAGATGGTGTTCTCTAACATTGCTAACATTCATGAATTTGACGACATAACATATCTATCTGACGAACAGAAAGATACACTTAAATCATTCTTCGGAAACTTTAACGATGACCACAACACTAAACTAAAGGAACTTTTCCTCTCGCTATGGAATAAATTAGGAGATATTTATACAGGATTTAGGCAAAGACTCTCTGAACAAAACATCGCCTATGAGGGTATGCTTTATAGAGATGTTGTAGACGAGAAACGTATTAAAGTGGAGTATGATAAATATATCTTCATCGGCTTCAATGTGCTGCAACGGGTGGAGCAATATCTCTTTAGTTATCTTAAACAAGAGCAAGCGGCAGAGTTCTATTGGGACTACGACTTTTTCTATATCAGCAAGGAAAAAGGAAGTCTACAGAATGAAGCAGGCAAATACATTTCACAATATCTGAAAGACTTTGGCGATTCGCTCTCTGATGAGTTCCGAAGTATGGCTTACAATAATTTCAGAAGCCACAAGGACATCTCTTTCATGAAAGCCAAAACAGAAAACATACAGGCAAGATACGTAAGCACATGGCTGAAAGAGAACGATAGATACAAGGATGGCAAACGTACTGCTATCGTAATGTGCAACGAAAATCTGCTGCAAGCAATAGTACACAACGTTCCCGACTGCGTGGAGAACGTTAATGTTACTACTGGTTATCCCCTTGCGCAGACTCCAGTGGCTTCTTTCGTTTCGCAACTTCTCGACTTACGTATCATCGGAACGAGGAACGATGGTGGTTTCAGAATATCTTTCATCAGAAAAGTACTCTCCCACCCCCTTGCCTCTTATCTATCAGATAACAGTAAGAAACTGCTTCTCAAGCTTAAGAAAGACAGAATAATGTTTCCGAAATATGACGACTTGGCAGTTGACGAGAACCTTTCTTTACTCTTTGTAAATATCATCGATAATGAGCAACTGCTCAGATGGATACTTAAGATCTTGGAACTTATAGCTGGGAAGAACGAATCTCCGTTATATTCCGAATCGGTATTCAATATGTACACCATCATAAATAGGCTCACCACTCTCGTATCCTCCAAAGATCTTGCGATTGACAGTATTACTCTGCAAAAGCTCGTTAAGCAACTGATAGCCACAGCAAGCATCCCCTTCCATGGCGAGCCTGCAATAGGCATTCAGATAATGGGAGTGCTCGAGACAAGAAACCTCGACTTCGACCACGTACTGCTTCTCTCGTGCAATGAGGGGAATATGCCTAAGGGAATTAGAGACTCTTCCTTTATCCCTTACTCCATACGAAAGGCTTACGGATTGACCACCGTGGACAACAAAGTGGCGATATATTCTTACTATTTCCACCGTTTGCTGCAACGGGCTACTGACATTTCTATAATATACAACACGTCTACCGAAAACGGAAACCGTGGAGAGATGAGTCGCTTTATGCTCCAACTGATGGTTGAAGGAGGACATGACATAAAGCGCATCGTTCTTCATGCAGCACAAAGTGCTACCGACAACAACAACGGAAGCATTGAAAAGACCGACAGTGTGATGCAACGGATGTATTCATATAGTAAGCTTTCGCCTACTGCCATCAACCGTTACCTACGCTGTCCACTACAGTTTTATTATAACAACATTGCTGGAATTAGAGAACCAGATGATGATATTGAGGAACAACTGTCGAGCCGTGCCTTCGGAAACATATTCCACAACGCATCTGAGGACATATACAAAGATGTGTGCGAAACGGGAAGAACAGTAACGGAAAGTCTCATTGACAATCTCGCACGTAAGGAACACGTGGCAGAAGTGGTTGACCGAATGTTTCAGAAAGAGATGTTTGGCGATGACGAAAAGAGATGGAAGAAGATAGACTACAACGGTATGCAACTGATAAGTCGTGAAGTTATCATCCGCTACGTGCAGCGATTGCTCGAAATAGACAAGCAGTTGGCACCTTTCAACATACTTGCTCTTGAAAAAGATATGTATGGCGAGGTGGTTATCCCCACCGCTGAAGGCGATAAAAAGATAAAGATTGGCGGACGTATAGACCGTTTGGACATGATTACGGATGCCGAAACAGGTATGAAGCGCATACGTGTAATCGACTACAAGACGGGAGGAACGGACATAAAAACTGGTATAAACAAGGTGGAAGAAATATTCGATCCATCAAAAGCTGGTGGCACAAGTCATACCGATTATTACCTACAATCGATGCTCTACTCGCTTATTGTAAGAAACAGCAAAGAGCTTAATCCTCATTCACTGCCCGTCAGCCCAGCTCTGATATTCATACAACGAGCCTTCAGCGACCAATACGACCCTACTATATATATAAATAAGGTGAAGGTTATTGACGTAGCTGAATATTCTGAAGATTATCATTGCGGTATGCAAAATCTGGTTGAAGAGATCTACAACAAGGACATTTCGTTCCATCCAACAGAGAACAACCGCCATTGTGAGTATTGTGCATACAAAGCTTTATGCGGTAAATAGCATAAAAAATAAAGGCTTATATGACAAAACAAACATTAAAATAAAGTTAATAATAATTAAGACTACTTAGTTTCTATATTCCTTGAATTACATAATTGGATGGAAATAGCTAACTTTGCAGCCGATTTTAGTCCGTATAGGCTCATATAAGCCACAACACGACGTTGTGCGCCTTGCGGAACAAACCCGTTTTAAGTAATAAAAATGTACGCAATCGTAGAGATTAACGGTCAGCAGTTCAAGGTTGAGGAGGGCAACAAGTTGTTCGTTCACCACATCCAGAACTCTGAAGAGGGTCAAACCGTAGAGTTTGACAAGGTACTTCTCGTAGACAACGAGGGTACAGTAAAGGTCGGCGCACCTACAGTAGAGGGCGCAAAGGTAGTATGCGAAGTTGTTAACCCACTCGTTAAGGGTGATAAGGTTATCGTCTTCAAGATGAAGCGCAGAAAAGATGAGCGCAAACGCAACGGTCATCGTTCACACTTCACACAAATCGCAGTTAAACAAGTAATCGCTTAAAAAAAGGAGGACTAAGAAAATGGCACATAAAAAAGGTGTAGGTAGTTCTAAGAACGGCCGTGAGTCAGCTTCACAGAGATTAGGCGTTAAGATTTGGGGTGGTCAGAAGGTTATCGCTGGTAACATCATCGTTCGTCAGCGTGGCACAAAGCACAACCCAGGTTTGAATGTAGGTATCGGTAAGGATGATACTCTTTACGCTCTTACAGACGGAATCGTAAACTTCCGCAAGGGTCGCAAAGACAGAAGCATCGTATCTGTACTCCCTGAGGCAGAAGCTTAACAAATAAAAAACAACTTATTCCAAACAAACATAGAGCCTCATCGAGAGGCTCTTTTTTATTTCTACAAAACGTTTATTATTCCAATAAGCGAACTATCCTTATGCCTGTCATCGTCTTACGCTTCTGCAAATAGGTTGAAAGGAGCATTGGTTCTTCTACCACCTTATGATGTACGGACGAAGCATTGATAAGATGAAGACCATCTTTATGCCACTTGGCAAACCCTAAATGCTGCGTATCAAGCCCCTTGATGTTTGTTATTATAACTATGATGTCGCCGTTATGGATTGTCTGGCGAAGCAGTTTGGAGTTTTTAATCTCCGACTTGGGGATATACCTATATTTACGTCCAGAAACATTTTTCTCCATCTGCGCAATCCTTTCCATATTATCTTTATTGCCTTTAAGCATAGGATATTTGTCGCTATGCTTTGACATGAAGTCCACCGAAACGTTCTGTATTCGCGTGAAAGGAGGATTTGGCGACTGTATCTCTCGGCATATTCCAGCCTCAGAGTTATCGTCTATCCATTCTGAATAGTAGTGTAGGCGTGCGGGATAACTGATGGTATCACCATTGCGATAGCGTATTTTCTGAAGGTTATCACAAAACGCCTTGAAGGAATACTGTTTCTCTTTAACGCACAGAGTAAGGGCAACCACGTTTTCTACGTATGTCGTGCAATCGAGTTGACGGAGGTTGACGATGAGTTGCTCCTTGTTGTTTACCTCCAAAGTGCTCGCCACGTATGGTATGTCATAGAATTTCTTTGTAAAGAACATTATACAATCCTGTGGCTTGCTTAGTTTTTTCTGTCGTGCCTCACTAAGCAACTGCACCACTTTTATACTGTCGCCTCGTTGATACTGTACGGCATGAGCTACACAAGCTATGACGAGCAAAATCAAGAGAGTTAGTTTTCTTTTTATTTTCATCTTTCCTCGTTATTGTTTTTTATATATAAGAGCGACGTTCTTAGTTATTCTTTTTCTTTTTATACTCTCGTTTCAAGCCGAGATTCATTCCCACATAGATATTTAAAGAACCGAAATAATTGTTTGTGGAGAACTTACTTTTTTTGTAATTGTAGGAATGTAATATGGTGCTTGCCCCAGCAAAATACTTGTCGTTGTTCCACACTATGCCGAACCTGCCTATACCATCCAAATTAAAATTCTTGAAATTAAAGGTTTTAAGGATAAAGCCGTTATGCTTCAGTTCGTCGCTTTTCGATGTCTTATATGCCATGGCAACCGACAGAGAGGCAGAGAAAAGGAGATTGCGTGCCATCACCCAGTTGTAGGCATAACCACCCGAAACGGAATAAGACTGGTATTTAATGCTCTTAAAGCTCAGGTCTTCGTCTATGTTAACACCATCCTCCCCTACTCCCGACTGACCATTGAGCTTGCTATTCACCATATCCGTCAGTGCTTCATAGTCGAGCGACAACGAGTGGGCTGCATATCCGATGCCTAACAAAGGTGAACCACAGCTCCTTTTCTGTCGGTTTGTCTGACTGAAAGCTGCTGGATACGAGAATTTCTTATGGTTAAAGATATAGTAAAGGTCAAAACCTTTGATACTCACATCTAGTCCGTCGAACGCTTCATCCCTAAGGGTATAAGTGTTTTCTCCATCTTTTATCGTAGCTTTCGTTATATGCGAGCCGTTGCCCGACTTACGATAATAGAGGTCTATGCCCAACATCGAACTATAAAAACTCAGGTCAATTTCCGTCTTACTGCTACTGTGTTGAATGTTTTTTAGGTCGAATGTGTATCCCAAGAATAGCCATCTCCACCCAGCATAAGGACCTATCTTTGCACTCCAGTCGGGTGCGAAGGTGAAGCGTTGTCCCGATTTGCTCTCGATAGTATACGCCTCGTAGCTGTTTACGTTCTGCAGCATCACAGCATAGTTGTAATGTTGAGGCTCGATATAGTTAGTATCTAAATCATTAAAAGGTTTGAAAATCTTTGTAAACACATTGCCAATGGAATGAAAGACGTCGTGTTTCTTCTTCGTTTCCTTCTTTATAAAGGTTGTGCTATCGACTGATGTACACAAAGAATCCTGCACATGAGCCGAAACACAGATAGATAGAACCATCGTGAAGAATAACGCTATACAACGCCTTGCCATATATCGACCTATTAGAATTTACCAAGAATACGATCCATCACCCAGTTTACGGGCGTGGTGGAGATACTCGTGCAAGTGCATTTCTCCTTTCCGAGCAAATCGTTTACTACTGCTTGGATTATCGGATGCTGCACATAAGGTGGGTTTGCCACCACGATATTCGCCTTTCCTTGACTCGTTACGAGGAGTATAGGCTCATAGTTGAACACCGAGAAACTCAAACTTCCTTTATTGCCAATAATCTCTATGCGGTCTTCGTTTGCCGACTCATGACCGACGAAGCACCATGATCCACTACCAGGAAGTCCGTTCTCAAACTTGAAACACGCACTCACGCTGTCTTCTGCATCGTATAATCCTCCACGGTTAGCACAGATACCATTGGCATCAATGATAACTCCAAACAGTTCCTGAAGTAGGTCAAGCTGATGCGGAGCCATATCATAGAAATACCCTCCGCCTGCAATATCGGGGCAAATTCTCCATGGTTGCATATCGCCTTTCTCGGCATCAAACTCTCTCGCAGGCGAGGAATAGCGTATCTGAACATTGATTATCTCGCCAATTTCCCCACTCTCTATAATGCTTTTCACCTTTTTAAAATATGGCAGATAACGGCGATAGTATGCCACGAAGCATGGTATTCCCGTCTGCTCGCTCACTCTGTTTACACGCGCACAATCGTCGTAACTCGCTGCCAAAGGCTTCTCCACATACACCGCCTTACCAGAATGCATCGCCATAATGGCATAGGTGGCATGGCTAGCTGGCGGGGTGGCGATATACACAGCGTTCACTTCGGGGTCGTCAATCAGCTCCATGGCATCGGTATACCATTTCTTTATGCCATGTCTCTCTGCGTATGAACGGGCTTTCTCACCATTGCGGCTCATCACGGCTACCACCTCCGAACCTTCAATGGCACTGAAGGCGGGACCAGACTTCTTCTCTACGACCTCGCCACAACCGATAAAGCCCCATTTTATTGTATTCATAATAATGTGTGTTTCTATATAAACCTATGCAAAGTTAGCATTTTTTATCGAGATTAAACCACCGAATATCACTATTATTATTACCTTTGCATACATTAATAAGTAAAAAAGATGGAAACT
Source organism: Oscillospiraceae bacterium (assembly GCA_963654095.1). Taxonomy (GTDB): domain Bacteria; phylum Bacteroidota; class Bacteroidia; order Bacteroidales; family Bacteroidaceae; genus Prevotella. The sequence goes on along the minus strand of CAVKAH010000019.1, from coordinate 11,408 downwards.
GAAGTAAACGAAAGCACACTAAAAAGGAGGAGTTATCGCTCTTGCATATCGTCCGCATACAACGAGGTGATACACAACATCGGGACTATCACCAAGCAAAACTGGAAGATTTTTATACTCATCGCCGTCTTGATGGCATTTGCTAGCACGTGGTTGTCGTATATCTCGCCTGGAGCAACCTATGTAGGCTTTGATTTTAAAGCACCATCTCTTATGGCATGCCTCGTTCTGATACTTCTGTTAGACACATTTCTAACTGCCGTAATATTCAGAATAATAAACAAGAAAGCTCTCCTGTGGAACATCAAGCGCAGCTTCTCCATATTGTTCACCTCGATTATCTTTACATTGGTTTGCAGCATAGTGTTGCTAATCGCCTTTGCAGCATACATCTTTAGTAGTAAATCTCCACAGAACATACCCATTTGGCATCTTGCGCTGATTACTATGGCATGGTTGCCGCTATATCTTATCCTGTGCATACCTACAGGATTTGTGTTCACAAAATATATGGTTGAGCCAGAAATGAAACTACGCAAAGCGTTCCTCAGTGCCTATGGCAGCGGATTGCGCTCATGGGGATTTATCTTCATCACGCTGTTTCTCGCCACATTGTGTGCTGTTTTGATAATGGTTGTAGCGTGTCTGCCGGACTATATGGTAGACTTAATAGCCAACCTCTCCGCTTACGGCACAGCAGCATACGGCGACCCTTCTGACCTGCCAGCATACTTCCCCGTGCTAAAGTTTGCTACATCGTTCCTCTTCCACGGTGTAGAAATATATCTGTCAATATTCATTGCCTATGTTTTATATTACATCTACCAAACGGTAACGATAAAGACTAACGACAGAAAAGCAAGAAAAGCCCAAAAACAAATATAGAAATAACATACACACGGTATATACACAAAGAGAGCTGACCCTAACCACGAGCCAGCTCTCTTTGCATTTTATTCATCTATATTTATATCTTATTCATCTGCTCCTTATATATAATTAGCCTCGCCTTATATATAAATCACCTCCTTCTTATATACAATTTTCCTCTTTTATTAAATATAATAAGGTGAAAACACCTACCCTTTCATATACACTTTTGCGCTTCCCCTGCCCTTCGAGATAACACCACTACCGCTCGTCTCCGCCCATTCACGAAGCTCAACCGTAGCCGAAGAACGTGCCATCCCCGTAAGTTCGGCATATTCAGCCACACGTATGAACACATTACCCTGCTCCGAAAGATACTTCAAGAGCATTGCCTTGCGCTCCTCCTTTGTGTATGGCGAACTGTTAACACGGTGTACGCCACCTCTTGTAAGGCTGCAACGCTTGTTTATATTTGAGACAAAACGCTGGTCGGTACGGAAGTTAACGTTAGAAACCTCTATCGATGCTGCGTTCAACTCACCATCCATCTGCCCCAAAGCATTAGCGGAAACATCATTGCGAGTGCCGAGAGCTGCACGAAAAGTACCTATCCCATCGAGCGAAACAGTATGTCCTTGAGCCAAAAGCTCCGCCATCTCGTCCGACACAGCACTAAGAGCATGCAGCAGACCGCCCTCGGAAAGTCCTTGCGCATGACTGCAAATATGCTTTATAAGTTCCGCAGTACTTACATTTCCTACATTCTCCATACGATAGTAACACCTCTTTTCACCAGTACCACTGATGTCGGGCATCTCCTGTTTGATATATTTTGCCATAATAATTATTGTTTTTATGTTTAAGTTCAACATTTAACCAAAGAAATTCCTATGCGGATAAGAAAAACTCATACGAATAAGAATTTTCTTTTCGGTTGTAAAGATACACAAAAATATTAATTAAACCAACAAAACTATAGGATAAAATTTGAATACAGTCCTTATTTAGGTAAATAAAATCTTTATTTAATGAAACAAAACTTTTATTTATACAAATAAAGACGTTGTTCCGATTTTAGGATATACTTAAAATACTTATAGTCATATACTTTATAATTTTTCGTTATAGGATATACTTTTACTATTTGATGTAAGTTGCACTTAAGATATATTTGGACAATAAAGAGGGTTATATTTTTTGTTTGTTTTTACACGAAAGACTTTGTTTTATGAGATAATTTTTCATATCTTTGCACGCAGTTAAGTAAGACAAAAGAGAAAACATTACCTTTCCCAACACTATACTTGTTTTCTAAAAAGAACAACTTAGAAAAGGAATAAACATAAAAGTTTTCCAAAACGAAATACTAAAACATTGATAATCAAGCGGTTCTAAAAATCAGAAAACGCAAAAGTTATCCAAAAAGAAAATAATCAATAAACAAAACATTAATACTTGCATCAACCATGGAGATTAAGAATTTCACAATCACAAAAAGAGATGGCTCCAAAGACTGCTTCAGCTTGGATAAGATAATGAGTGCCATAATAAAGGCGTTTAACTCTGTTGACGAGCCAGCAGATTTGGGTTGCATATCCAAAATCATTGCACATCTCGACATTAAAGAGGGCATAACAGTGGAGGACATACAGAATCAGGTGGAGGAAGCTCTGATGAGAGAGGGCTACTACAAGGTTTCGAAAAGCTTTATGCTCTATCGCCAGCGACACACGGAAGATCGTGAGACGATGGAAAAGCTGAAATTCTTGTCTGAATACTGTCATGCTTCCAACGCTGCAACTGGCTCTAAATATGACGCCAACGCCAATGTGGAGCACAAAAACATTGCCACTCTTATCGGCGAGTTGCCTAAGTCGGGCTTTATCCGCCTAAACAGAAGACTGCTCACCGACCGCATCAAGAAGATGTATGGCAAGGAGTTGTCTGACAAATACATAGACTTGCTCACACACCACTTTATATATAAGAACGATGAAACAAGTCTTGCAAACTATTGCGCATCTATAACAATGTATCCTTGGCTTATAGGTGGGACAACGTCAATTGGTGGTAACTCTACTGCTCCTACCAACTTGAAATCGTTCTGCGGTGGTTTCGTCAACATGGTTTTCATGGTTTCAAGTATGCTTAGCGGTGCTTGTGCCACACCAGAATTCCTAATGTATCTGAACTATTTCATAGGAATGGAATATGGTAAAGACTATTGGAAGAATGCTGATAAGATAGTAGATCTGTCTGTTAAGCAGCGTACTATCGACAAGATTATCACAGACTGCTTCGAGCAGATTGTATACTCTATAAACCAGCCTACGGGTGCAAGAAACTATCAGGCTGTATTCTGGAACATAGCATACTACGATAAACCATATTTCGAAAGTCTATTCGGAGAGTTCTTCTTCCCTGATGGAAGCAAGCCCGACTGGGATGGTCTGAGCTGGTTACAAAAGAGATTTATGAAGTGGTTTAATAAGGAAAGAACAAAGACTGTGCTTACTTTCCCTGTAGAAACTATGGCTCTACTATCCGACGGCAATGATGTTATAGACGAGGAATGGGGAGATATGACGGCAGAGATGTATTCTGAAGGACACTCGTTCTTTACTTATATGAGCGACAATGCCGACTCTTTGAGTTCGTGCTGCCGACTCAGAAACGAGATTCAGGATAATGGTTTTAGCTATACCCTCGGTGCTGGTGGTGTTTCTACTGGTTCTAAGAGTGTGTTAACAATAAACCTGAACAGATGCATACAGTATGCTATAAACAATAAACTCGACTACAAAGAGTATCTGGCAGAGATTGTAGACCTCGTACACAAGGTTCAGTTGGCATACAACGAGAACCTTAAAGAGTTCCAGAAGCATGGCATGCTGCCTCTATTCGATGCTGGTTACATCAACATGGGTAGACAATATCTAACAATTGGAGTAAACGGACTGGTAGAAGCTGCAGAGTTCCTCGGACTGAAGATTACGGACAACCCAGAATATCTTGCCTTTGTACAGGGCGTATTGGGTATCGTAGAGGAGTATAACAAGAAATACAGAACAAAGGATGTTATGTTCAACTGCGAGATGATCCCTGCAGAAAACGTTGGTGTAAAGCATGCTAAATGGGACAGAGAAGACGGATATTTCGTACCTAGAGACTGCTATAACAGCTATTTCTATATAGTGGAAGACGACTCACTGAATATCATTGACAAGTTTAAAATGCACGGTGCGCCATACATAGAGCACCTTACAGGAGGTTCCGCCCTACACATGAACCTCGACGAACACCTATCTAAGGCTCAGTATCGTCAGCTCTTGCGTGTGGCTGCAAAGGAAGGATGCAACTACTTTACGTTCAACATTCCTAACACAATATGTAATGAATGTGGACATATCGATAAGAGATACCTCAAGGAATGTCCACACTGCCACAGCAAGAATGTAGACTACATGACTCGTATCATCGGTTATCTGAAGAGAGTAAGCAACTTCTCTGCACCAAGACAAGCAGAAGCTCAACGTCGCTTCTATGCAGGTAAAGACAAGTTGGCTAAGGCTTAACACGATGGATTAATAAAGACAATTTCAATTCTATCTAACTTTAATAGAGTGGTCCAATCCTACCCTTTTGCAAGAAGGCATGGTTTCACATCTCCTCTTTACACACGTGAATTCTATCTTTTTGCAATATGGTGAAGGGTTGGACTCCATTTTGTACACACGAAACATAATGTTATCCCGAAGAAAGGATACACACTTAAAAACGCAAGGATACATTTAAATACGCAAGGAACAAGAAGAAATGCTCAAATATATTAACTATGGTATTGTCTTTCAGGAGATTCCTGATGAGGTTACGCTATCGATAAACATATCTAACTGCCCATGTCGCTGCCCTGGATGTCATAGCAGCTATCTATGGGAAGATAATGGCGAGATACTCGATGAGGAGACTTTGGTTCGCTTTATAAATGACTTCAGTTCGAGCATAACCTGCATTAGCTTTATGGGAGGTGATGCCGAACCGACAAGAGTGAACGAACTTGCTGAGTTTCTGAATAGAGAATACCCTAAGATAAAGGTGGCATGGTACAGCGGAAGAACAAGACTTTCGTCGGATATAGACCTAAAAAACTTCAACTATGTCAAGGTGGGACCATTCATAAAGCACCTTGGCGCACTGAAGGACAAGACAACAAATCAAAGGCTATATATGGTTCATGAAGATTGTTCTCTTGAAGATATCACCTCTAAATTCTGGAAGAAATAGGCGTATAGGTCAAAAGAATTATTCACAACCGCAATATCTCGTCTACCGAAATATATACGTACATAACGGCATATTCACCAATAGATATAGAGTTGATATATCTCCCTCTATTTACATTATAATAGAAAAACACGGAAAAGCATATCTAATCTTTAATGAAGGATAAAGAAAGATGTACTTTTCCGTGTTTTGTATAAATACTTAGCTTGTTTTGCTATTATTTCAAGCTATACATTATGTATCGAATACATGCTCCTATAATGTTCTGAGAACATTATGACAAGAAGCCAAGCAATGCTCCTGCAGCAACGGCAGAACCTATCACACCTGCAACATTCGGTCCCATAGCATGCATAAGGAGGAAGTTGTGGCGGTCGTACTCCAAGCCTAAGTTATTGGAAATACGTGCACTCATTGGCACAGCACTTACTCCAGCATTTCCTATCAACGGATTTATCTTCTTGCTCTTAGGCAAGAAAAGGTTCATAAACTTTACGAACAGGATACCTGCTGATGAAGCTATGATGAAAGCGAGTGCTCCAAGGAGGAAGATAAACACGGTGTTGAGCGTAAGGAACTCGCTTGCCTGAGTGGAGCATCCAACCGTTAGACCGAGCAGAACAACAACGACATCGTTCAATGCACTACCTGCTGTCTTTGCCAAACGTGTAGTCTTGCCTGACTCCTTCAGTAAGTTACCAAAGAAGAGCATACCAAGAAGTGGAAGACCCGAAGGCACAATAAAGGTGGTGAGTAATAGTCCGATGATAGGGAACAATATTCTCTCTGTCTGACTAACACGGCGTGCAGGCTGCATGTGAATAAGTCTCTCTTTCTTTGTTGTTAGCAGACGCATCAATGGAGGTTGTATCACAGGAACGAGAGCCATATACGAATAAGCACAAACGGCTATTGCTCCCATAAGGTTAGGACTCAACTTTGATGACAGGAATATTGCTGTAGGTCCATCTGCACCACCAATAATTGCGATACCAGCTGCCTGATTAGGTTCAAAGCCAAGGGCAAGAGCAATCATATAAGCACCGAAAATACCAAACTGTGCTGCCGCTCCAATGAGGATAAGCTTAGGGTTGCTTATAAGGGCAGAGAAGTCTGTCATCGCTCCAATACCGAGGAACACCAACGGAGGATACCACCCTTGACGCACTCCCTGATAGAAGATGTTGAGCACAGAGTTGTCTTCATAAAGACCAATCTCCAGTCCTGCGTCTGCACGGAAAGGTATATTGCCCAATACTATTCCTAAGCCAATAGGCACAAGCAATAGTGGTTCGAAGTCCTTTTTTATAGCCAGCCATATAAAGAATATGCCGACAACTATCATAATGAGGTTACCTACAGTAGCGTTGGCAAAGCCTGTGTACGTAAGGAACTCATTGAAATTACTTATGATAAAATCTATTATGTTCATAATAAGTTATCTTTATCCGATTGTTATTAAGACGTCGCCTTCCATTACGGTATCACCAGAATTTACAAGAACTGATGTTACAGTACCGTCGCACTCTGATTCGATATTGTTCTGCATCTTCATTGCCTCAAGTACAACTACGGTATCACCGTTCTTTACAACATCACCGACCTTCACATTCACTGATGTAATAGTGCCTGGCAATGGAGCTTGCACCTTTGTACCTGCACCAGCTGTGGCTGCTGGTGCTTCTGCTTTAGGAGCTGCTGGTGCTGCGGAAGTTGCTGGAGCTGCTGGTTTTGGTGCAGCAGGCGTTACAACGGGACGATTAGGAACCTTTGAAGCCTTGATAGGTGCTTTCAGCTCAACCTCGAAAGGTATGCCATTGACATTTACTGTTGCTATATTGCCATTGACTTCGACAATCTCTACATCGTAGTCTACTCCTTGTACTTTATATTGAAACTTATTCATTGTTATGTGTGTTTTATTTAATTGAAAAATAATAGTGATATCTATGATATTTATTCCTTGAACATATCATCTATTCTAAGAATAAATGGTTAAAACATTTTGTTATTTTCTATATGAGCATTCCATAATGTCTGGTGAGGCTTTATCGTTATGATATTACTCTCTTTGTCATGCACATCATCGGTATACTGTTTTAATGCCATCGATATTACTGCAATATAAATCTCCTTGTCTATACCACCTGATTTAATACCATCTTTGAGGATTACCTTTGTCTTATGTCCTGTCTCAGCAAGTTTCTCACCTGCTTTTACAGCAACATTAACAGGTGGTAAGTTCTTGGCTTTCTTTATTGTTTGCTTATGCGACATAAAGATTCCAAGTATTCTGAAGAATGCATAAAGGAGGGCAAGACAGAAGAAAACGATACCCATTGATAAAATAGAAATACCAAAACCGTATGGATCTTCACGTTTTAGTTTAGCTACCTTTGTTTCTCCTGCTTGGATATAGTTATTTGAACCAGGTGTTACCTCGTCTGCAGTCTTTACTACCCACTTGTTTGCTCCGTCTTTTACACGGGCATAAGAGAGATTGGCAGATAATGCTGGCACACTGACAGAGTCTATTAGGTCTACGGCATTACCATCGTATAATGCTACCCAAACAGACTTTCCTTTCTCTACCTTCACACTTAGATGCTGCATTCCATCTGCTGGATTACCGTTGAAGTATAGAATTAGGTGCTTACGAGCTGCAAGCATTGTGCGGTCGTCTCCACTGGGAATAACGCTCATCATTGCCACACGCTGAGGTACAGACAGCTTTTTGTTCAACACATTGCGGTTTGTCGTGATGTACATTCCACGAACATTGTATGACGAATATGCTATATTGGACAACTCAATCCATACATTATAGCGTCCGTATTCGTCAACAATACTTGCCGTATTGTTTGTCATCACCTCATTAATCTTTATGTTTCTGGCTCCTTGCCCAAAGACTGATAGTGATGAAACAAAGACAGCAAACAATGCTAAACTTATTTTTTTCATACTATTATTTTTAAGTTATTATTTTATATGTTAGTCGTTAATCGAATTATTGTCAATCGTTAATCGAATTATCTGTTAGCGTTAAAATAATTATTGTAAGCTAAAATCAAATAATTGTCAGACGATAATCGCATTATATGTTAGCCATTCATCGCAAAAGAATATATCCGCTTTATATGGAGATATCCTTTTGCGATGTTTTATTGTATGGTTTTTACATTCCGCAGAAGAACAACACAATGATTTGGGCTGTAAATATTCTCAAGAACATACTCAATGGATATACTGTGGAATAGCCAACGGCTGGTGCATCCTTAGAACATACGGAGTTTGCATAAGCCAATGCTGGTGGGTCAGTACACGTACCAGCAAGCATACCCATTATCGTGAAATAGTTAAACTTGAATTTCAGTCGAGCGATAGTACCGATTATCAATATCGGTATAATAGTTATCAGGAAGCCTGTATAAACATATTTCAAGCCATCACCCTGCACTACTGTATCCCAGAAGTCATTTCCCGCCTTCACTCCAACGCTTGCTAAGAACAGAACAAGACCAATCTCTCGCAGCATCATATTGGCACTTGTTGTGGTGTACGTTACAAGATGGAACTTATAACCGTATCTTCCAATAAGAATGGCAATAATCAACGGACCTCCCGCTATACCGAACTTAATAGGAACAGGTATGCCGTGGATGGCAAATGGGAAGCTTCCGAACAATATTCCGAGGAATATTCCCACGAAGATTGTTGCAATGTTTGGTGCTTCAAGACGCTTTATAGAGTTTCCCATAACGGATGCCACACGGTTTACGGAGTTCTCCTGTCCAACCACCATTATGCGGTCTCCTACCTGAAGTGCCAAACTTGGACTTGCAAAGAGATCCAAACCTTGACGAGTAACACGAGTTACGTTAACTCCATATACGCTTGAGAAATGCATCTGTCCTAATGTCTTTCCGTTTACTGATGAGCGTGTAACAAGAATTCTCTTACTTACCATTGGCTCATCCTGCGTCTTCCAGTCTACTTCTATCTCTGGTCCGATAAAGGCAATTATAGCTTCAGCATCATCTTCTGCACAAACTACAAATATCAAGTCACCGATATGCAAATGACTTGCTCCCTTTGGCATCGTAACATGACCCTCATGAAGGATGCGTGTACATACGAAATCTCTATTAAGAAACTCATGCACTTGTGCCAATGTGCGGTCTTCGAGATACGAGTTGGTTACTTTCAGATGCATGATATGTGGCTTAACGGCAGTGTTTTCTGCCTCCTCCTTTGTAAGTTCTTCCTCTTCTTTTTCGAGTTTTATCCTACAGATATATTTGATTGCAATAGTGGCACCGATAATGCCGAGCACACCTAACGGATAGGCACAAGCATATCCACTTGCTATCTGAGGCACTTCGCCATCAGCAAACACCGTTGTCAACGCCTCGTTTGCTGCACCAAGTCCTGGAGTATTCGTAACGGCACCATAGAGCGTACCTACCATCATTGGCAGATTCTTAGGGTCGTTAGTATCAAAAAATGCGTAATAACAAACAAACATCACTGCGATGTTTAGTAGGATTAATCCTGCTGACAACAAGTTTAGGGTAACTCCACCCTTGCGGAAACTCTCAAAGAAACCTGGTCCTACCTGTAGTCCAATCATGAAAACAAACAGTATCAAACCGAAATCTTGTATAAACGATAGGATGTTTGTTGGTGCTGTAAAGCCGATATGCCCTGCAAGAATACCTGCAAAAAGGACAAAAGTAACACCTAAAGAAATTCCTCCAATCTTTATTTTACCAAGATAAACTCCTATTGCAATAACTATTGCATAGAGCAATGCTATATGCGCAATGGAGTCAGTAGTTGTAAATAGATTTATTAGCCATTCCATGGTTATTCTAAATATATAGTTTCTTTAAAAATTAATATACGATTTGATATTTCTAACCTCTGCAAAGGTAATCAAAAAAAAGAGCAACAACGAATTTTTAGGTAACAGTTTTTTTCGTTTTATCTACTTTTTTGTGATTTTCAGATATTAGCATTCATATTTTCTATAACATCATCCATCATGCCAACATGTAGACACACAACATCTTAATATAAGGAATACGATATTTCAATGTAAGGAATAAAACATCTCAATAAAGGACATACGATATTTCAATATAAGAACACTCTTGCCTTACAGGAACAAAAAAAGTGTGAAGAAGATAACCCTCTCCACACCTTTACTATTTATCGAATGTAATAAATGACTGGCTGTCAATTACATTCTCTATATCTGTTCAAGCTTAAATTAAGCCTCTGTTGCGTTAGACCAATCCTCTTTTGACTTACGGATATAGCTCTCGTAACGCAGCTTAGCCATTCTCTCTGTTGCAGCGAACAAATCATCTGCCTCGTTAGGGAATGCCTTCTTAACTGACATGAAGCGAACCTCGTGCATCAGATAATCCTGGAACAAGCTCCAGTCTGGCTCCTTAGAGTCGAGTGAGAATGGGTTCTTGCCTTCCTTAGCCAACTCTGGGTTGAAACGCCATAGCTGCCAGTAACCACATGCTACGGCACGTGCTTCCTCTGCCTGGCTACGACCCATACCGCCCTTAATCTTCAGACCGTGGTTGATACATGGAGCGTAAGCGATAACGAGTGATGGACCTGGATAAGCCTCAGCCTCACGGATAGCCTTCAAGCACTGTGCGTTGTCGGCACCCATAGCCACCTGAGCTACATATACATATCCGTATGTTGTGGCAATCATACCAAGGTCTTTCTTACGTACTCTCTTACCACGTGCAGCAAACTGAGCGATAGCACCAAGTGGAGTAGCCTTTGAAGACTGACCACCAGTGTTAGAGTAAACCTCTGTATCAAGAACGAGCAAGTTTACATCCTCGCCAGAAGCGATAACGTGGTCAAGACCACCGTAACCGATATCGTAAGAAGCACCATCACCACCGATGATCCACTGTGAACGCTTAACGAGATAGTGGTCAAGAGTCTTAAGCTCCTTGCATACCTCACATCCAGCAGCAGCACCTTCCTCGATGAATGGCTTCAGCTTAGCTGCAGCAACCTTAGAAGCCTCAGCATCGTCCTTAGCAGCCATCCACTCTTTAGCGGCAGCCTTGTAGTCGTCAGAAGCCTTCTCGTCAGCGATTACCTCGTTAAGAAGAACCTCTACACGCTCTTTCATCTTCTTGTTACCAAGTACCATACCCATACCGAACTCGCAGAAGTCCTCGAACAATGAGTTGTCGAATGCAGGACCCTGACCC
>CAVKAH010000018.1:0-21468 GCA_963654095.1 Oscillospiraceae bacterium | reverse complement strand
ATGTTCTGCGGAAGGCTGTTTCGTGTTGCCCCAGGCGTTCTCATACCACGTCCCGAAACGGAGCAGCTTTGCAAACTTGTCGTTGACAACATAAAGAACGTCAGCTGCCCACAAATCCTTGATATAGGCACAGGTAGCGGATGCATCGCCACTACATTGGCTCTTGACATTCCTATGGCTAAGCTCACCGCATGGGATATCTCTGCGGAGGCTCTTTCTATTGCTCACGGCAATGCAGAAAAGCTTGGAGCCAACGTTGAGTTTATCCTTCAGGATGCCCTTGATGCACTTTCCGACAACTGCCGTTGGCATGCTATCGTCAGTAACCCACCATATATTTGTAATAAAGAGAAGGCGGAGATGGAAAAGAACGTACTTGACAACGAGCCTCATCTCGCTCTCTTTGTACCCGACAACGACCCATTGCTCTTTTATCGCCACATCTCTGAATATGCTGCGAATGCTCTGAAAGAGAATGGTATGCTGTTCTTTGAAATCAACGAGCAGTACGGCGAAGCTACATCTGCTATGCTCCACGATTTGGGGTTCATTAATATAATGGTAATAAAAGATATTTTCGGAAAAGACAGGAATATAGTATGCAAAAGAGGACAAAGGAAATAACGGAAAAGGAGGCATTGCTCAAGCTCAGTGCAATATGCTCCCGCTCTGAGCATTGCACCTTTGAGATGCAGGAGAAGATGACACGCTGGGGACTTGACGAGCAAGCTCAGGCTCGTGTAATTGCCGCTCTCGTGAAGGGGAGATATGTTGACGATGAACGTTTTGCACGTGCTTTTGCCAACGATAAAGTGCGCTATAACAAGTGGGGTAAGCGTAAAGTTGACCAAGCTTTATATTTCAAGCATATCAACGAAGACATCCGTCAGCGTGTGCTCGCTGATATAGAGGAGGATGATTACAAAGAAGCCTTGAAGCCCTTGCTCATTGCCAAGATGAAGTCTGTAAAGGCAAAGAGCGACTACGAGTTAAGCTGCAAGCTGATACGCTTCGGCATCAGCAGGGGGTTCGACATTGAGGAGATTAAAGACTGCCTTACGGAAATCTTTAAGGACACAGAAAACTAAAAATCCCTAATACTTTCATCACGAGAGCATTAGGGACGATGTGAGCTTTCGCTCACCATACCAACATTATTCAATCAACATTTATTCAAAAACTATTTCCTTATCTATTCCTTTTAGAAACTTATTCTTTTGCTATTTCTTACCACGGACGTCCACCGCCACCACTACTGCTGCCTTTAAGCTGTGCCGTAACGGTTGATGAAGAGGAGCCTGATGTCAGCGTATAGCTGCTGCCAGATGTAAGCCCTGCACATGATACAAGTACCGAACTGCCACTGCTGCCACCACCGCCAGGACCACCGCCTCCGCCAGGAGCTGCACTATGTCTGCCACCACCGTTTGATGATGAGAAGTTGCTTGGCACGGTGAATGTAGCAAGCACTGTATCACCACTCTTCAACGTTATCTCTGAGTTTGCCGTTACCGACATGCTTCCGCTTACGTAAGGTTGAGTAGACTCTGATGTGCTCGGCACTGAGTTTCCACCGCCTACGGCGAGCAACGTACCGCCTGTGAATATAACAGTATATCCGTCTTCCTCGTTGGCATCGATGCCACATTCAGGAGATGTAGTACCAAAGGCACGTATCACTCCACCCTGTATATACATATTACCGTTAGAGTCGAGACCATCGTTTCCGCTTGCCACCACTGTGATGTCGCCACCTTTTATATACATGTGGCTTGATGAGTTTATGGCGTCGTCGTACGAGTTTACCACGATAGTGCCGTCGTTTATAGTAAGTATTGCCTTGCTCTCAATGCCTTCAGCACCATTTCCTGTGGTGGTTACATTTATCGTTCCTCCGTTTATCGTAACGTTGCCGTCTGCCTTCATACCTTTCGGTGATGACTTCTGGTCGCTTGTCAAATTGTCTGTATTACCCGTATAATTGGTATATTCCGTTCCGTTTACATAGGCATACATTCCTCCAGAGGTGCTCACCGTAATGTCGCCAGAGTTTATAACCAATTCACCATCGCAGCTGATGCCTTTTCCACCACTACCTGTGCTTACGAGAGTTATCGTTCCGCCATCAATCTGCACCTTTCCGTCGGCACTTATTCCTGCAGAAGACTTTGTCTTGGCATCGTCGTCATCCCATTTTCCACCACCAGAGGTTGTTGCACTTACGGTTCCTCCGCTTATCACCACATCGCCGTCAGCCTTCAAAGCCTTTACCGCAGTGCCTGTAACAGCCACATTCACGGTACCACCGCTTATCGTTATACTGCCCGTATCCTCTGCTTCGCGGTCTGTATCATCCTTATACGATACTTGTAAACCATCGTCGGCAACACCCGAAATGTTCAGTTCGCCGCTCTCCATAGAGAAATACTGATTACAGTTGAGTCCATCCTTTACTGCCGACAGAACATTCACCGTGCAGTTTTTCATCGACACATATTCCTTTGCATATATACCATGGGCTGTATTTCCATACACATTCAGGATGCCCTTGCCTTTCAGCTCGAGATGTCCCTTACATACGATACATCCCTTCTGACTACCATCGGTGCCGTCGGTGAGCGTGTTTTCCGAACCTTTCTTCACGCTCATGTCAATGCGTTTGCCATCTTGAATGTTTATTGCCGCTCCTGAAGGATTGGTCAGCACAAGTCCGAGTAGCTCTACCGTAGCCTTGTAAGAACCCGTCATCGTGAACTCGCCGTCAGTAGATACTCCAGACAATGCGTATGTAATCTCGCCACATGTTTCATCGCTTACAGCATCGCTCTGTGTTATCGACACATGAGCACCGTCTACCTTAGGCTCAACATACTGTGCGATGTTGCCTGCCACCACTACTGCGGCACTTCCTCCATCGTATGCCACGCTGACGGTATTGTCCGACACGCTGGTGTAGTCTACATACATCTTTGTAATGTCTGCCGTGGAGAAAGTTTTACCCATAACGGTAAGCGTCTCTCCGTTCTGGTACACCATATCTCCTGCCTGTGATGCAGGCACGGCATACGTTACGCTGCCTACCACCACATTGAGTGTCTGCGATATTGCTGCCATAGACACCACCACAACAGCAATCATGGTTACTAATATCCTTTTCATCTCACTGCAATTTTTGTTGTGTTGTTATTATCCTTTACTAAATACATTCCGCTTTTTACCGCATCTTTTACTTCGAGCAGAGAGTTGAATTCGCCTATAAACATTCCAGAGAGTGTGTAAACACGCTTCTTGCCGCTTGCGTTGTTTGTCTCGATATTGGATATCGCTGTTGCCGACGAAGAGAAGAACATACGACTGAGGTCGGCTACTGCAAATTCCTTGCTGCCGTCAACATTCTGTAGCAATAGCTTTCCGTCAGAAAAGCTCATTGTCAACGACTCTACGCCAAATGATACAATATCGCCGTTTGTCGTTTGAAATGACATATAAGAATATTCTTCGGCACTTGCCGACACCGTCAGCAGCAATGCCCCGATAATCATTTTTAATTTTCTCATAGCCGTCATCCTTTCTATTTAATTCGCCATGGCTTGCGTTAATAATCAGTTGCAAAGATAAAGAAGCAGGTTTTATTTTGCAAATTATTTT
This sequence comes from Oscillospiraceae bacterium, assembly GCA_963654095.1. Lineage (GTDB taxonomy): Bacteria > Bacteroidota > Bacteroidia > Bacteroidales > Bacteroidaceae > Prevotella. Next base: position 17,820 of record CAVKAH010000018.1, on the reverse strand, counting down.
CGACATTCAGATTATATTTACAAACTTTATTCTTTATTTTAACACTCGTTTACAACAAACAAAGATATTATTACGCTACATAATCATTAAGAAGGGATATGACATACCTTGACCTTTCAAATACCACACCTAAGCACAATCCTAAATTTTGCAGTTTTCAACAAGAAACAAAAAGACATAACCAAATTATGAAAGGACGGAAGAAGCATGCCACTTGTGCCACTTTAGACTCTTCAAACCATACCCTCACGCATCGTCAGCTATACCCTACGAACATAAAAAACCGCACCAAGCAACTCTACTTGATGCGGATTATATCATACGACGTATTATTATTTATAAGCTTCAGACATCGAAGCTGCAATAATGTCCTCGGACGACATCCTCTTGGGAGTAGCACTGATGTCGGAAAGATCAAATTCATCTTTCTCCTCAACAGGGGATTTGGGCTTTGGAGCTTCTACCTTGTCAGAGAACACCTCTACGGGTTCGTCCTTCTCCCGATGGATAATAAAATCGCTCTTCTGCTCTGTGTCGGGAACGTTGAGCACGGGTTCTTCCTCCATCTTGGTGCGGTCGCCCTTGGCTGCAAATACGGCATCTATAAACTGAGGCTTGCGCTTGAGTTGCTGCAACGTGAGCTTTGCTGCCAACTGCTGACTTTCTTTCTTGGAATAGCCTTCGCCTACTCCGCCTTCAAGTCCTTCGACGAGTACTTGATACCTGAATACAGGACTGTTCTTGCCTTCACGCTTCTGCTCAAGGAGATTGAAATTGAGCAACACACGGTTCTTCTGACACCATTCGATAAGCTTGCTCTTGAAATTTATTTCCTTATAGGCAACCTTGTCTATGTTGATGCGTTGCGCCAAGATACGCTTCTCCATGAAACGCATACACGCCTCATATCCGCGGTCGAGATACATCGCCCCCACAAGGGCTTCAAACGCATTCCCACCCATATAGCTATTGTGGGAGGGAGTATGTTTGCCTGCTTTCACCAGTTGTATGATGCCCATCTCTGTGGCAAGACGGTTGAGTGTTTCGCGCTGTACTATCTTGCTGCGGGTGCTTGTAAGAAACCCCTCACGCTTTCCTTCAAAATGGCGGTAAACGATGTCGCCTACTATGGCGTCGAGGATGGCATCGCCAAGAAACTCAAGACGTTCGTTGTTGAGTGGTCTTCCCTTTTCGTTGCGTCGCGTAACGCTCTTGTGCATCAGCGCAAGTTTATAATAATGTATACGATGGGGATAAAAACCGAAGATGTCGTATAAAGCCAAACGAAGCTCCTTTTCCTTATGGAAGGGGAGCCTCATTCGGTCTATAATATTATTAATCATCATACTTCTTGAAGATTACACAAGCATTGTGGCCACCGAAGCCGAAGGTGTTGCTTAGCGCAGCACGTACGGTACGCTTCTGTGCCTTGTTGAATGTGAAGTTCAAGTTGTAGTCGATGTTCTCGTCCTTGTCATCTTCCTCATGGTTTATTGTAGGAGGAACGATATCGTTCTTTACTGCCAATACAGAAACCATTGCCTCTACAGCACCAGCAGCACCGAGCAGGTGTCCTGTCATTGATTTTGTAGAGCTTATGTTGAGCTTGTATGCGTGCTCACCAAAGAGTTTCTGGATTGCCTTAACCTCAGAGATATCGCCAACAGGAGTAGATGTTCCGTGAACATTTATATAGTCGATATCTTCTGGCTTCATGCCTGCATCCTCAAGGGCGTTCTTCATAACGAGAGTTGCACCGAGACCTTCTGGATGTGAAGCTGTGATATGATAAGCGTCGGCACTCATACCCTCGCCTACCATCTCTGCATATATCTTTGCGCCACGTGCCTTGGCATGCTCCAGCTCCTCGAGTATCAAGCAGCCTGCGCCCTCACCCATGATAAATCCATCGCGGCTTGCGCTGAATGGGCGTGATGCGTGCTCTGGGTCATCGTTGCGTGTTGACAATGCGTGCATAGCATTGAAACCGCCAACGCCACAACCGCATATTGCAGCCTCTGCACCACCTGCCACGATAGCGTCTGCCTTACCCAAACGAATAAGATTGAAAGCATCTGCCAATGCGTTTGTTGACGATGCGCATGCTGATGTAGTAGCATAGTTTGGTCCGTGGAACCCGAAACGTATTGAAATCTGACCAGCTGCGATGTCTGATATCATCTTAGGGATGAAGAATGGATTGAACTTAGGACCATTCTCTTTGTGGAGAGCGTAATACTCTACTTCGTCTTCGAAAGTATTGATACCTCCGATACCTACACCGTACACTACTCCGATGCGGTCTTTGTTGACGCTCTCAAGATCCATCTTGCTATCGTCTACTGCCTGAACGGCTGCTGCTATAGCGAGCTGGGCATAGCGGTCCATCTTGCGTGCTTCCTTACGATCGATATAATCGTTGGCATTGAAGCCCTTCACCTCGCAAGCGAACTGTGTCTTAAAGTTTGATGCGTCAAATAATGTAATAGGTGCTGCTCCGCTAACACCATTGAGAAGATTGTTCCATGTCTCCTCTGGAGTGTTTCCAACTGGTGTAACGGCACCAAGACCTGTTACCACTACTCTTTTTAATTCCATATCTATTTATATAAGTGTATTAGAAGGAATAAAGAAAAAGGTGAAAGAAGTGAGGTGAGATCCATACGTTGCGGTCTCATCTCACCTCTTCCACCTTTGCTTATATCACTTCTGATAATTATTTTGCGTTCTCCTCAATATACTTGATAGCGTCGCCTACAGTAGCGATAGACTCAGACTTGTCATCTGGAATAGTGATATTGAATTCCTTCTCGAACTCCATAATCAACTCTACAGTATCAAGTGAGTCTGCACCAAGGTCGTTTGTGAAGCTTGCTTCTGGCTTAACCTCTGCCTCTTCAACACCAAGTTTATCAACGATGATTGCCTTTACTTTTGATTCAATTTCTGACATAATTGTAATGTTTTTAAAGTGTTTAAATTATTTTCTATCGTAAAAATCGGTTGCAAAGGAACGAATTTTTATTTACGTATGCAAATAAATGTTGTAAAAAAGCACTAATTATTGCACAGACACATATACTCTGTGCATAAAATCAGCCTTTTTTCTCTATTTTTTCGCGTCGAAGAGGATAATTGCCGCGTAGTTCTTCAAATTTTGCTGGGTCAGACTTTAAGCGTGCGCAATCCTCCTGCGGGTTATAAAGCTGCAGCCTCATGTCATCATCCGATCCATGAAGAAGAAAGTCTGAAGGAAGCATAGGCGGGTTAATATGCCATCGGTTTTCTATCCCGAAATAACGGCACAACCCCTCTATCACCATATTATCGGCATTAGTCTTGCCGTCGGCACTATATCCAGCAATATGCGGAGTGGCTATATATACCTTATTTAATAATAGGCGGTTTATGTTTGGCTCATTCTCCCAAGTATCTATAACAGCATCTCGAACCAATCCTGCATTCAATGCCGACATCAGAGCGTCATTGTCTACAACACCGCCACGACTGGTATTTACTATTATCGGCTTCTTTGGCAAATGGCTAAAGAACTCGCCATTAGCAATATGCCACGTAGAATTATCACCCGTCTTGACAAGAGGAACGTGAAAGGTTATCACATCCGACTGCGCCTTTATATCCTCGAGCGATACAAAATCCTCTGACGTATCACCTTGCGACTGCAGAGGTGGGTCGCAGACAATAACACGAAATCCCATCTGGCGAGCCTCGTCGACTACTTTCTTTCCTACATGACCATAGCCTACCACTCCTACTGTCGTGGAAGGACATGGAGCAAGACCACGATTACGACAAAGAAGAATAAGAGAAGAACGGAGATATTGGGCAACACTTCCAGAGTTGCAGCCAGGACAGTTCATCCATTCTATGCCCGCTTTTTTCAAATAATCCGTATCAATATGGTCGAAGCCTATCGTGGCCGTGGCAATAAATTTCACTTTACTCCCCTTCAACAGACGCTCATCACAGCGAGTGCGGGTACGAACAATCAGAGCATCAGCATCACGCACATCATCCGATGATATATCTGCACCTTTGAGATAAACGGCATTTGGTGTTATCTCGCTTATAACCTCTCGAATATAAGGTATCTTGTCGTCAACAACTATTTTCATATCTGCTATTTTCTATTAAACAACATAATAACCTTGCTGCGGGCAATTTATTGTATTTTCGTTGGCTATATAAAATTATTTTATTAGATTTGCCAAAAATTAAAAAACAACATAACGTTATGACATTTACACAACTATGTAATAAAGTATTCAATATGGCAATCAACGATTACCATGTTAAAGACGATGTTGACACAGTTATCAACAACCCTTATGATCGAGATTCTATTGAAAACAGATTGTATCTTAAATGTTGGATTGACACGGTGCAGTGGCATTTGGAAGATATTATACGCGACCCTCATATCGACCCTTTTGAAGCACTGAAGCTAAAGAGACGTATCGACCGCAGTAATCAGGACAGAACAGACCTTGTAGAACAGATTGACAGTTATTTCAGAATGAAATACAATGATGTTAATGTGCTCGACAATGCCACTATAAATACGGAGAGCCCAGCATGGGCAATAGACAGACTGTCTATCCTCGCACTAAAGATCTACCACATGAAAGAGCAGGCAGAGCGCAATGACGCCACAGAGGAGCATAAGGACAAATGCAAGAAAAAGCTCGACGTACTCCTTGAGCAACAGGTAGACCTAAGCACGGCTATAGACCAGCTTCTTGACGACATAGAGAACGGAAGGAAATACATGAAGGTATACAGGCAGATGAAGATGTATAACGACCCTTCTACGAACCCTATTCTCTATGCCAACAAAAACAAAGAATAGCAAACAAATTAATAAGGATGAAGACTGACCATATATTGGTTATACGTTTCTCTGCCATCGGCGACGTGGCGATGACGGTACCCGTGATTTATTCTCTTGCCAAACAGTATCCTAATCTAAGGATTACTGTGCTGAGCCAGAAATTCGCACGTCCGTTCTTTGAACACATGCCACACAATGTGGGATTCATGGAGGCGGACCTGAAAAGAGAATATCATGGCATTAAGGGACTTAACGCCCTTTACCGCAGACTTATGGCAAAGAACTTCACGGCAATAGCCGATTTGCATAGCGTTCTGAGGTCTAAGTATCTAAGAATGAGATTTAATATCGACCGCTACAAAGTGGCTCATATCGACAAACACAGGAGCGGAAGAAGGATGATCACATCGGCTAAAGACAAGAAGCTAGAGCAACTTCCCACTTCCTTCAAGAACTATGCAGACGTTTTCAAGGAGCTCGGATACCCTGTCAATACTACATTTACCTCGATATTTCAGGATGGAGGAGGTGACTTGTCTCTCCTTCCCAACACTTTCCACAACAAGAAAGAAGGGGAAATATGGATAGGAGTGGCACCGTTTGCTGCACACAAAGGGAAAATATACCCAAAAGAGAAAATGGAAGAAGTACTCCGTATATTGTCTGAAAAATATCCAGAGGAAAGAATATTCCTATTTGGCGGTGGTAAGGACGAGGCGGCAGTAATGAACGAATGGATAAGCAAGAACCACAAACTCGAGAACGCATCGGCATTGCTCAATGGCTTCTCTAACGAACTTATCCTGATGAGTCACCTTGATGTGATGGTTTCGATGGATAGCTCGAATATGCACTTAGCATCGCTCGTAGGGACTCCCGTAATAAGCGTATGGGGCGCAACGCATCCGTATGCCGGTTTCCTCGGCTGGGGACAAGAACCAGACAACATTGTAATGTTAGACATGCCGTGTAGACCATGCAGCATTTACGGAAACAAAGAGTGTGCAAGAGGTAACTATCCTTGTATGCAAGACATTCCGCCACAGATGATTACAGATAGAGTGGCTTTACAAATACAAAAAGAAAAGATACACTAACAGAAAAGGCTTCCAACTCGATGGAAGCCTTTATCTATTTCACGAAATATTTAAAATTAATTCAAAGCACCGTCAAGTTCTGCACCTGCCTTGAACTTTGCAACCTTCTTTGCAGCAATCTGTATCTTCTGCTTTGTTGCAGGGTTGATACCCTCACGAGCAGGACGCTCGTTTACGCTGAATGTACCAAAGCCTATCAAAGCTACTTTATCACCTGCTACGAGAGCTTCCTTTATTGCAGCGAGTGTAGCATCGAGAGCCTCCTTAGAAGCTGCCTTGCTAAGACCAGCACCTGCAGCAATCTTGTCAACTAGTTCTGTTTTGTTCATAATTTTCTTTTTTAGATATTAATAAAGTTACATTTGTTTTTATATAAATATCACCCCTTCTTCCCTGTAACAAGACAATTAGGGCAACATAAATGTTTCGCAAATATAGTGTAAACCTTTTATAATTCAAATAAAAAACAAGAAAAAGTTATGAATATGATTAAAAAAAACGCCAATGACAGGACTTTTATAGCAAATAACGGATATTTTTAGTACTTTTGCCCACCTAAATCACTTAACAAAAGACTGTTTTATATGCGTAATATACCTGCTGTAACAAAAAATCTCTTAATCATAAACGTACTTATGTTTGCCGCCTACTGGGTGTTTGGCAGACTCGGTTTTGATTTCAATGATATTTTCGGATTGCATTTCTTCCTGTCGTCCGACTTCCACCTGTATCAGTTGTTTACTTACATGTTTATGCATGCAGGGTTCTCACATATATTCTTCAACATGTTCGCCCTGTGGATGTTTGGAAGAATTGTAGAAAACGTGTGGGGACCAAAAAGGTTCTTGACATATTATTTGGTTTGCGGCGTTGGAGCAGGACTAATACAAATGCTTGCCCAATTTGGGTCTTTCTACATGATAGCAAGCGAACAAATACCCGGGTTTGGATTTGGCGACATAATGAATGTTGTACACAACAGCGAAGCGGTTCTTAATAGTTGGACCACCGTTGGTGCATCTGGAGCGATTTACGGCATTCTGTTAGCTTTCGGTATGCTCTTTCCTGAAGAGAGAATATTTATATTCCCATTGCCTATGCCTATAAAGGCAAAATGGTTTGTTATGCTATATGCAGGGCTTGAACTAATGCTCGGGCTTGGTATGCCAGGCGACAGCGTTGCACACTTCGCCCACCTCGGTGGTATGTTGTTCGGATACCTGCTCATCAGACATTGGCAGCAAAACCCAAACGGAGGATATAACGGTTTCTACGACGGATACGAGATAAAAGACGAAAAGAATATCCTTGACAAGATTAAAGATTTCTTTAACAAGATGTTCAAGAAGGATAATTCCAGCAACACACGGGGAGAGTCTGACTGGGATTATAACGCTCGAAAAAAGAAAGAACAAGAAGAAATAGACCGAATCCTCGACAAGATACGCAAAAGTGGGTACGACAGTCTTACGGATAAAGAAAAGAAAAGGTTGTTTGAAAACGGCAAAAACTGATACAACGAAGAATGCTGGATAAACTCAAGAAGTTCATACTGCAGATGATGGTCGGTGCTAATATCGTTACCATCATCATTATGCTGATTGTTGGATTCTGTTATAAACTCAACCCGCAAGAGCACCCTATATTTGCAAATATAGGACTGGCATTCCCTTTGCTACTACTTATCAACTTGGCTTTCTTAGTGCTTTTCATGTTTTTCAAGCGACTGTTTGTTATTATTCCTATCCTCGGATTTATAGTATGCTACATTCCTACAAGGAAATATTCACCCATCAACGTGCCAAGAGCTACCCCTGAAGATGCCATAAAGATAATGTCGTACAATGTGTTTGCCTTTAAGAGCTACGATAGCGAGACAATAAAGGAAATATCTGATTATATAAACAATAGCGGAGCATCAATAGTTTGTCTACAAGAAGCAAGCTACGATGAGAACATACACGATATCTTTAAGAAAGAATACAAATACCAAGATACTTTAATGAATAGAACAACTGGTGAAATTCAATGTATCTTGAGTAAATTCCCCGTCCTATCAAAAAACAAATTAAACAAAGACTTAAACGACTGTTTATGTGGAGCTTACGAAGTCTTGATAAATGGCGACCGCACAACGGTAATAAACTGCCACCTCAAAGGCTCTGGATTGTCGTCAGAAGAAAGAAAGGAATTTCATAGTTTTGTAAAAGGCGATTGGAAGAACGATACTATCAGACAGGATTCAAAAAAGATGATAGTAAGACTCGGTGAAGCAGCAAAGAACAGAGTACCACAGGTAGAAGGCGTTATCCAATACATAAAGAGCAGAAAAGGAGAACCCATAATCTTGTTTGGCGATTTCAATGACAGTCCTATATCATACTGCCATGACTTGATGGCAAAAACGCTGAACGACTGTTATATAGCAACGGCAAACGGACCAGGTATTTCATACCACTACAACACCATTTATGTACGCATCGACAATATAATGTGTTCAGACTATTGGGAGCCGTTTAACTTCAAAGTAGATAGAGACATAGCAGCCTCAGACCACTACCCTATATATGGATTTGTAAAGAAATCACATAATAAAGGTAAAAAAAGCCACTAACAGGTTAAGAAGTTTAAAAAAAATAAGTATCTTTGCACGCTATGTAGGCATTATAGCCCACCTCAACTATGGCGAATATCTAAATCAATTCAAGAAAATCTATAATTAAAACAATAAAACAAAATGCAAAACAAAGGAATTGTAATTGTACTAGCAGTCTTAATGACGCTTGCAAGCATCTTCTATTTGTCTTTCTCTGTCGCAACAAGCTATTACGATAGCGAGGCAGCAAAGATAAAGGATCCTATTGCACAGCAGGACTACAAAGACTCTGTTAAGTACCTTGGCGTTTATTCCTACCAGAGATGTCTCGAGACACAGATTGGTCTGGGTCTTGACCTCAAAGGTGGTATGAACGTTATTTTGGAGATTTCCGTTCCCGACGTAGTGGAGACATTGGCTGACCACAAAACAGACGCTGCCTTCGTGAAATCTATGGAACAGGCTAAGAAAGAAGAAGAGACAAGCCAAAGCGACTTTATCTCTCTCTTTATCAAGTATTATCATCAGAATGCACCAGGTCATCGCCTTGCTGAGATTTTTGCTACTCAGCAGCTTAAAGGTCAGGTAAGCACACAAAGCTCTGACAAAGAGGTTGAGCAGGCTCTACGCTCACAGGTTCAGTCGGCAATAGACAACTCATACAACGTTGTCCGTAACCGTATTGACAAGTTTGGTGTAGTTCAGCCTAATATTCAAAAGTTGGAAGGTCAAGAAGGACGTATCATGGTTGAAATGCCAGGCGTTCGCGAGCCAGAGCGTGTTCGTAAACTTCTTCAAGGAAGTGCCAACCTTGAGTTCTGGGAGACATACAACAGCGAAGAGGTTACTCCTTATTTGCGCCAGCTCGACCAGCTCGTTGCAAATGGTGACGAGAGCGAAAAGCAGGATACAGCCGTAGTAGAAAAGAAAGACGACGCTGTAGAAAAAGCAGAGGCAGCAAAGAAAGCAGCACCTGCAAAACTTACAGTTTCTAACAACAAGGGTGGCGCAGCAAAAGCTGCAGCTAAGAGCGAGAGAGCTCAACTTGCACAAGCAAAGAAGACAAACCCACTACTTGCAGTACTGCAACTTGCTCCACAGGGTTCACTAAGCGTAGTAGGTTATGCTAACGTCCGTGATACTGCCGACGTTAACAAGATTATATATTCTGATGCAGCTAAGCAGGTTATCCCTTCTGACGTTAAACTTCTTTGGGGTGCAAAACCAGCAGACGGTCTGTCAGTAAAGAATGTATATGAGCTATATGCATTAAAGGTTACACAGAGCAACGGGCACGCTCCTCTTGAGGGTGATGTTATCACAGACGCTAAGGATGAGTTTGACCAAACATACGGTCGTCCAAGCGTAAGCATGTCTATGAACTCTGATGGTGCACGTCGCTGGGCAGAGTTGACAAAGGCTAACGTAGGCAAAGCTATTGCTATCGTTCTCGATGGTGTAGTATATAGCGCACCTCGCGTTAACGGAGAAATCTCTGGTGGAAACTCACAGATTACTGGTAACTTCACTATTGAAGATACAAAAGACTTGGCAAACACATTGAAGTCAGGACGTATGCCAGCTCCTGCACGTATCGTTCAGGAAGACGTCGTAGGTCCTACTCTCGGTGCACAGTCAATACAGCAGGGTCTTATTTCATTTGCCGTAGCATTCATTTTGTTGATGCTTTACATGGTTATCATGTATGATTTCATCCCTGGAATGATGGCAAACTTTGCTTTGCTCGTTAACTTATTCTTCACTCTTGGTATATTAACGTCATTCCAAGCTGCACTTACTATGCCTGGTATCGCAGGTATCGTGCTTACTCTCGGTATGGCTGTGGATGCCAACGTGCTTATCTATGAGCGTACAAAAGAAGAACTTCGTAAAGGCAAGGGTATACGTGACGCTATCAAGGCTGGTTACGGAAACGCATTCTCTGCTATCTTCGACTCTAACTTGACATCTATCATCACCGGTGTTATATTGTTCGTATTCGGTACAGGTCCTGTACGTGGATTTGCCACTACACTTATTATCGGTATCTGCTGCTCATTCTTTACAGCCGTATACCTCACACGTCTTATCTACGAGAACCGTCTCGCTAAAGACAAGTGGCTAAATCAGAACTTCACTACACGTATATCTCGCAACTTCTTGCAGAACAACCACGTTGGCTTCATGAATATGTATAAGAAGACCTTTACAGTAACAGGTATTCTCGTTGCTATATTCGTTGTTAGCTTCTTTGTTCGTGGTTTGAGTAAGAGTATCGACTTCACTGGTGGTCGCAACTACACTGTGAAACTGGAGAAAGCAGTAGAGCCAGAGGATGTAACAAAGGCTCTTCAGGCATCATTCCCTAATAGTTCTGTAAGTTCATTAGCACTCGGAACAGACCATAAGACAATCCGTATCTCTACAAACTATAAGATTGAGTCTAACAGTCCTACCGTTGACGATGAGGTTGAAGAGATCCTCTTCAAGGCATTGAGCAAGGCAGGAATGGTAACTCAGAAGAGCGTAGAAGCATTTAAGAACCCAGACATTCGTGCTGGTGGTTCAATCATCAGTAGTGCTAAGGTAGGTCCGTCTGTTGCTAAGGACATTACATACGGTGCTATCATCAGCGTTATCTTCGCTCTTGTAGCAATCTTCTTGTATATCTTGCTCCGCTTCCGCAACATTGCTTTCTCACTTGGATCTACATTCGCATTGACAATAGATACTATTGTAGTATTGGGCTTCTATTCTCTGTTGTGGAATGTTGTACCATTCTCTCTTGAGATTGACCAGACATTCATCGGCGCCATCCTTACAGTTATCGGTTACTCTATCAACGACAAGGTGGTAGTATTCGACCGTATACGTGAGAACTTGACCCTATACAAGAAGCGTGACTACTTTACTATCTTCAATAGTTCTCTTAACGAGACATTGGCACGTACCGTAAACACCTCACTGACAACATTGCTCGTATTGCTCTGTATCTTCATCCTTGGTGGTGATAGCATCCGTAGCTTCTCATTCGCAATGATTATCGGTGTAGTATTCGGAACATTGTCATCTATCTTCGTTGCCGCACCTGTTGCATACATGACATTGAGCAAACGCGACAAGGGAGAGCGTGGCGACAAGCCTCTCGCAGAAGTAGTAGAATAATGAAACACTTGCCCCAATAGGGCATAACAACGATAAAAGCACCATGCTGCAACCCTTATACAGGATAGCTCATGGTGCTTTTTTATTAGTAAATAATATACAGTATGAATAGGAAGTTCACCTTTATAGCAATAGCAGCATTGTTCCTTTCCTTAAATATAGTATCGCAAAATTATCAAAAGCTAATAAAACAAGCAAGGACACAAGAACAAAACGGCGACAATGCAAGCTCTATATCAACGGCAAACAAGATTATAGAGAACAGCGAAAGAGTAGGTATGCTACATTCCGACTCTATCCTTGTCATGCAAGCATATACTATAAAGGCAAAGAACTATAGTGATATGGGCGACCTATCACAATCGCTGATGCTTTACAAGACGGCTATAAGATATGCTGAAAAGCAAAACGACAAGAAAGAACTATCCGACTTATACAACAATATCTTTACTATTTATTATCGCAAACATAATTACAGCAATGCCAAAGACTTGCTAAAAACATCTCTCGAGTTGAGTCTCAGTCTAAAAGACTCAGCAAGAATACGTAGAAACTATAATAACGCAGCACTTATTGAATACGAACAACACAACTACAAAGAGGCATTAAAACTTATAGACAAAGCTATCCTGCACACCCCCTCTTCAGATAAGCAGCCTATCTCTCTCATCCTTACGAACAAGGCTGAGATATATTACAAAACAGGCAATCTAAAGATGGCTGAGCAAACGCTAAAGGAGGCTTTGCAATTACAAAACAATACTATTACAGAAGCTACGATACAGACAAACCTAAACTACGCCCTCGTAAAAGCTTGTTTAGGAAATAAGTCTGATGTAAAGAATATCACGAACAAGATACTTCGAAATATAGCAAATTACTCACTGCCAATCAAAGAAAACGCTTATAAAGAGCTAACTGAGATATGCTTCACCATAGGAGATTCCATAACAGGATACCACTTTATGAAGACAGGAATGGAACTTTCCGACTCCTTGTCTAAGATAGGAAACGAAGCACAACTACGACAGCTTATTGTATCTTATGACACAGAAAGACTTAAAAAGCAAAACGACCTACTTCAACAAGAGGTAAAGACAAGAAACACCATAGTCTATGCCTCTATAATAATACTCATTCTTATCATCATATTCTCTATCGCCTTATATAAAAGGATGCAGATAGACAAATATAAAAGTAGACTTATCGCAGAACAAAAGGAGCGTCTGCTGAAGATGGAGAAAGAAGAACACGAACGAAACAAGCGTGAGATGGATATAAAACTTGACCATAAGAACAGACAACTCACATCCTATACCATAGATCTCTCTGCCACCAATGCTTTCCATAAGAAGATGGAGAAGAACATAAACGATATTGAGCAAGACATAGCACGAGGAATGTCTGAAGAGAACATAATAAAAGCACTTAAAGAGATAAGAAGCGAACTTTCACATTACGACAGTCAAGCTGTAGACAACGACTTTAGGGTTTATTTCGAGGAAGTACACCCCGGCTACCTTAAGAGTCTATCGAAAGCATTCCCCCATCTCAGCGACACAGACCTTAGAATGTGTGCATATCTATTCCTGGGAATGTCTACAAAGGAGATTGCTTCACTGAGATTTAAGGAAGTAAGAAGTATCGAGTCGGCACGTAACAGACTAAGAAAGAAACTAAATCTACCAGCAGAAACCAATCTGAAAGACTTTCTGAATAGCAAAACATGGGATTTTAACAATATGCAGTAGTATTGCAGTAGTAGCCTATCCCTCATGAAATCAATATGTTTAATACATTTGCAGCGACAATGCAACATAAACATATTAAAACTTTTTATTATGGGAAAGGTAAAAGAAACGTTACGTTCCAGATGGCTTCTACCACTGATGCTTATGCTTTCGTGTATCAACATCTACGCTGACGATACCAACGTAGTATACGAAGAGCAATTCAATTCTGAAGACGACTTCAACAAATGGACTATTGTCAACGGAAACGACAACTTGCAAAAGACATGGATATTCTATAGCAGCAAGAGCAACGGACAGGCAAGAATTCTGAAAGAAAGTGATTATGCTCACGACAACTGGCTCATATCCCCAACTATAGCTTTAGAGAAAGGCAAGATGTATGAACTTTCCTGCTATGTATATAGCGGTGTCTTCAACAAACAAGAGAGCTTGCGTATCACTATTGGTAAGTCTGCTGAAGTGGCAGCCCAGACAACAGACATTCACGACTTTCCGAACATTGTGAGAGGTGATGAAACCCATAAGACAGCAAGGTTCAGCGTGGAGGAGTCAGGAGATTTCAACCTCGGATTCTATGCTTACAGTCCCGCAAATCAAGGACGTATCGAGCTTGACAGTATTATAATTAAAGAAATATCCCTAGGCGCAGTACCTGGAAAAGTAACCAACTTGACTGTTACGCCAGCCTCGCAGGGAGAGCTTTCAGCAACAATCAGTATGACAGCACCTACTATCAAGGCTGACGAAACAGAGCTGAAAGAGATTTCTTCCATTAGCATTTTCAGAGGCGAAAGCCTTATCAAGACTATAGAGAACCCTGAGCCAGGCTCTGAAATAACTTATGTCGATGCAGAAGCCAAACAAGGCTTCAATACGTATAGCGCATACTGCACCAACGCTGATGGTAACAGCGAGAAAGAAAGTCAAAAGGCACACATAGGTCTCGATGTACCAACTGCCGTAAAGGAGCTTACTGCTAAACGCAACAAAGATTTAAGCATAACTCTCGCATGGGATGCTCCAACATCGTCAGTAAACGGAGGTTACTACTCTGCAGATGACGTGAAATATAATGTATATCTCGATGGAGAGAAGCTAACCACTACCACAGAAAAAACCTATTCATACACTCTGCAAGAAAAGCCTCAGCGCATCTACGAGTTCTCTGTAGAACCCGAAGTAACCTTTGGTTGCGGTACAGACACCATTTCAAATAAGGTTATAAGCGGAGAACCTCTTGTTCCAGCCTACGCAGAGTCGTTTGCCAACGGAGGAATGGACAATACACCGTGGTGTCAAGATACAAAAACAGCGGACTTCAAATGGTATGCCACCGACTCTTCTGAGTTTGAAGAGCAGCCTTACGACAACGACAACGGTATGCTTGTTGCCAAGGCTGACTATGCCTTTAACGACGAGAAGTCAAGGATAATGACACCTATCTTCGACCTCAGCAAGATGACAAACCCAGAACTATCCTTCTATCTCTATCAGAGAAGAGGCGAGGACGTTGATGAATTCGGTGCATCTCACGACACTTTGAAGGTACAGATCTCCGTTGACGGTGCTGAATGGCAAGATATCAATGATGCATCATATAGTCCTTATGCCTCTAACTCTGGATGGACACGTTGCCGTATCCCATTGCACAGATACGAAGGTTCTAACATCAGTCTGTCGTTCCTTGCAGAACTGAACACCGACTGGGGCACTCACCATAATATATATATAGACAGCGTTGCCATCAACGAGGCTGGATTTACCAACGACCTTGCTGTTCGCTCTTTCACAACAAGCAGTAAGAGAGTAAATATCGGAGAGAAAACAACCTTTACCACCGTTGTTTATAACCATGGTGCTAACCCTGTAAACAACTATGACCTTGTTCTATATCGTGATGGTGCTGAAGCACAGCGCATAAATGGTGAGAACATTCTCTCTACTGAGACCAAAGACTATGCTTTCGAGTATGAAGCAACACTGCAAGACGCACAGCGAGACAGCAGTATATGGAAGGTGGCAATAAAATATGCTGATGATGAGATAGAGAGCAACAATGTTTCTGACAGCATCTGGTGGACTGTTCGTATGAACGATGTACCAGTTCCTGAGCAGCTTGCAGCAACTCCATCTGATGAGAGCATAATGCTTACATGGAAGGAATGTACTTCTGAAGCCCCTGTTGAGGCAGAGTTGGCAGAACCAGTAACTGACGATTTCGAGAGCTACGAACCATTTATCATCGACAATATCGGCGACTGGACGGTTATAGACCTCGACGGCGGTAAGACCCTGAATACTCCTGTCATCCCTACAAACTATCCTCACAAGGGCGAACCTATGGCTTGGCAGGTGTTCAACACTGAAGAAGGCGGTGTGGTAACAGAGGAACACTTCGACAACATCTTCCTCTCCCACTCTGGCAAGCAATATCTGATGTGTGCTTCTAATGATGATTATTATCAGAAAAACGACGACTGGCTCGTTTCACCACGCCTCGACGGACAGGAGCAGACTATCAAGTTCTATGCGAGAACTCCAAACTCAGCCTCTGGCGCAGACTGGTTGAAGGTTTACTACTCTACCACCGACAAGCATCCAGATAGCTTCAAGCAGCTCGGAGATGACGACCATATCGCCGTTTGGGACTGGTGGAACAGTGATGCCTACGCATATCAGTTGCCTGAAGGTGCACGTTATTTCGCCATCCGAGTGGTAAGATGCTACCTCTTCTGCATGATTGACGACGTAACATACCGCCCATACAATGGCGACGAAGCAGGTCGCACGCTTATCGGCTATAACGTTTACCGTAACGGAGAGAAGATAAACGCAGACATAATCACCGAAGCTACGTTTACCGACACTACTCTCGACAAGGACAAAGAGAACACCTACAATGTTACTGCCGTATACGAAGAAGGAGAGTCTGACTTCTCCGACGCCGTTAAAGCATCATGCACGACTTCAATAAATGGTGTGATGAACGATGCCAATGCCACTTTCTACAACATCAACGGAACAAGAATCTCTCGTCCATCGCATGGCATAAACATCATAAAGGCGCAAGACGGAAAGACAAGAAAAGTATTATCAAAATAAGACTCTATTAATATCTGTTTAGTTGGTTAATGTGCTGAGAGCATGCTCAAATACAATTTTTGAGTATGCTCTCGCTTTTTTATCACATTTTATTACTACTTTTACACCCCGAAACAACTAATCTGATAACATGAAAATACTATTACCTCTTATCACCATCATACCTTTACTATGCTCTAACCACGCCTCTGCGCAGACTGCAGACAAGCATACGCCCACTCATTCATGGGAAAACATCATCGGCAACATGATGGACGACAGCGATGAGGATGCTGCAAACTGGGAGGAAACCTATGATGCGCTATACGAACTGGAGAACAATCCTATCGACATAAATACCGCTACGAGAGAGGATATGGAGAGATTGCCGTTCCTAACAGATACTGAAATTGCCGACATCTTGGAGTATATCTATCGCAACGGAGAGATGAAAAGCCTTGCCGAACTATCCATGATACGCTCTTTGAACGCTCAAAAGAGACAACTTCTCACACTTTTCATCACCATAAAAAACCACTCTAAAAAGACATTCCCTACCATTGGCAATATCCTGAAATACGGAACAAACGAGCTTCTTGCCACTGGCAACATCCCAATGTATGAGCGAAAAGGCGACAAAAACGGGTATCTGGGCTACAAATACAAGCACAACATAAGATACGAACATAAGTATGGCGATTATCTGCGACTGGGTATCGTTGGCGCACAAGATGCAGGAGAACCCTTTTTCTCTAACAAAAACTCACTGGGATATGATTTCTATTCCTTCTATCTCGCCATAAAGAAACTCGGCAGGATTAAGAACCTAACGCTCGGAAGATACCGCATAAGGCTCGGCATGGGGCTTACGATGAACAACGACCTATCGCTCGGCAAGACAATGAGCCTCAACGCAATAAACAGACAGGGCAGTAACATCCGTCCACACTCATCCCGCTCTGGCTACAACTATATGCAGGGCGTAGCCACGACGGTAAGTCTTACACCGAAACTCGACCTCACAGCCTTCGTATCATATAAGGATTTCGATGCTACGCTTAACGATGACGACGGCAGCATTGCCACAATACTGAAGTCTGACTACCACCGCACGCAAACCGAACTCGATAAAAAGAACAACTCATCACAGTTTGTTTCTGGCGGTAGCCTTACTTTTTCCAACCAAGGACTATCACTCGGCATATCTGGCTACTATGCTTGGCTAAACAGAGAACTGCATCCCAACAAATCGCAAGAATACAGAAAGTATTATGC